>CAIYNH010000492.1 GCA_903927495.1 uncultured beta proteobacterium | reverse complement strand
TCTTGATACCGGCGGCAATCAGCGCATCACAACAAGGCCCGGTGCGCTACGACACCTTCACGGTGGTCATTGTGCTCAACCTGGGCCAGCGGGTGATTGGCATGGTGGTTGATGGCGTATCGGACGTGGTCTCACTCACGCCCGAACAAATGCGTCCGGTGCCCGAATTCACCTCCAGCATCGGCAGCGACCACCTACTGGCCCTTGGCTCCATTGGCGCGCGCATGTTGATCCTGCTGGATATTGAACAACTCATGGGCGGCGCTGCCATGGGATTGACCCCAGAAACAACCCATTGAAGGGAATTGAACATGAATAACCTGAAAATTTCCACACGCCTGATGCTGCTCCTGGGCAGCCTGGCGTTCATGTTGGTGGCCATTGGCTTGACAGGCTTGTCAGGCATCAGCCAATCCAACGCCGCGCTCAAGTCAGTCTACGAGGACCGCACCATTCCAATGGGACAGCTCGGCGATGTTCAGCATCAAGTGCTGCTCAATCGGCTGGCCATTGCCAACAGCGTGCTGGACCCCACCCCGGAGATCCTGACCAAGAGTATTGCCGATGTAGGCAACAACCTTGGCACTCTTCAAAAGACTTGGGATGCCTACATGGCCACTTACCTTACGCCCGAGGAAGCGGTGGTCGCCAAAAAGTTCAATGAAGACCGAACACGATTTGTGCAAGAGGGCCTGCAACCAGCCGTGGCGGCCCTGCGCGCCAATGATGTCCAAGGAGCGCACCGGCTAATTCTGGAAAAAATTCGCCCGTTGGCTGTCCCCGTGGAAACCGGCGTGGAAGCTCTGATGGACATCCAGCTCAAGGAAGCCAAGGCCGAATACACCGCTGCCGAAGCGCGCTACTCCACCACTCGAACCTGGTCCATCTCCGCCATTGTGGCTGGCGTGCTGCTGGCTGCACTTTTTGGATTGAGTCTGATTCGCAGCATCTCCCGCGCATTGCGCGAGGCACTCGAGGTGGCCAACGCCGTGGCACAGGGAGATCTGAGTCATAGCATTCGCTTGGACGGCAAGGACGAGGTGGGGCAGTTGCTGCTAGCCATGTTTGACATGCAAGTCAGCCTGAGCAAAGTGGTCACCACGGTACGCCAGGGCTCCGAGGCGGTGGCCACAGCCAGTGCCGAAATTGCCCAGGGAAACCACGATCTCAGTGCCCGCACCGAAAACCAGGCTAGCGCGCTGGAACAAACCGCAGCCTCCATGGAGCAACTCAGCGCCACAGTCAAGCAAAACGCAGACAACGCACGCCAAGCTAACCAACTAGCCATGAGCGCTAGTGATACGGCAATACAAGGTGGAGAGGTCGTGACCCAAGTTGTGCAGACCATGAGCCACATCAACGATTCGTCCAAACGTATTTTTGACATCATCAGCGTGATTGACGGCATCGCCTTTCAAACCAACATTCTTGCCCTCAATGCGGCGGTGGAAGCCGCCCGCGCTGGCGAGCAAGGCCGGGGTTTCGCGGTCGTAGCCAGTGAGGTGCGTTCCCTTGCCGGGCGCAGTGCTGCTGCGGCAAAAGAAATCAAAACCCTGATTGGGGCCAGTGTGGAGCGCGTGGAAGAAGGCTCACGGCTAGTAGACCAAGCTCGCTTGACGATGGGTGAGGTGGTCAACAGCATCATCCGGGTGACTGACATCATGGGTGCGATCAGTGCCGCAAGCACCGAACAAAGCCTGGGTGTCAGCCAGGTGGGTGAAGCGGTGATGCAAATGGACCAGGTCACGCAGCAAAACGCCGCACTAGTTGAAGAAATGGCCGCAGCGGCCAGCAGCCTGAAAGCGCAGGCGCACGAACTGGTCGAGACAGTGGCGGTGTTCAAGCTGTCGGCAAGTGCCCCTCAGGCGAGCGCGCAAAGTGTCATCGCCTTGACTCGATGGCACTGATCTAGTTGCTATCTGTCTTGGGCAGAAATATCATGAAAACAAAGATTTCATCGTTGGCGCTACTTTTGGTCATGGGCGCTCTCGTGGGCGGCCTGGTGTTGACGGGTTTTCTTTGGGCCCAGGCCAAATTCACCGCAACCGAGCAGATTCAGTCTGAGCTACAGCGTCAAGCCAGTGACATCACCAGCCGTATTGAGAACCACCTGATCAAGCAAGAGCTGTCCCTCAAAGGGTTTGAAGGCTTGTTCAATGCCTCTGACAAGGTCACCCGCGGTGCATTTCAGCAGTATTTTCAGACCATCCATGACCGATCCCTTAGGGCCGGCTTTGCCGGTGTGGCGTACCACCAAGTCGTTCATGCCAAAGACCTGCCCAAACACATCGCCGAGCTGAGAAAAGAAGGCTTTCCTGACTACCACGTCTATCCAGCAGGTGCACGTGATGTCTATGGCCCGCTGCGTTTTATTGAGCCCTTTGTGGGCAACAACCTCAAGGTGCTGGGCTTTGACCCGCTGGACATTCCTGCGGAGCGCATGGCCATCGATCTCTCCCGCGATATTGATGACGGGGCAATCTCGGCCAAACTGACACTGGCGCAAGACAGCGGCACCCAGGTGCCAGGTTTTGTGATGTATATCCCCATCTTCCGGCGAGGCAGTGCCCATGACACGCTGGCCAACCGTCAAGCCAACTTTGTTGGCTGGGTCGATAAGCCGTTTCGCATGAACGACCTGATGGCCCAGGTCTTGCCCGACGGGCTGCATGAGATGGACCTGGAGCTCTTTGACGGCGCTGAATTGACGCCTGCCAACCTGATGTTTGATGCCGATACGATGCCGGGCAGTCGACACCAGTCCATTGCGCGAGTCACGCAGCAGCTGGCTTATGGTGGGCGCCACTGGACGCTGGCGTTCTATGCACAGTCGGGCTTTGGTGCAGCAGCCATCCGGCAACGCCCGAGTTTGATTGCCGGCACTGGCGTGCTGCTGAGCGTTTTGCTCAGTTTGGCACTGGCGTTGTGGCTGCGTGTGCAGCAGCGGCGAAGACTGGCACAAGCTCAAGCGGCAGCTGAAGCCGAGCACCGGGAACGCGAGACCTTACGAAACCAGCATGAACAGGCCTTGCGCGAGAGCCTGGCAGCGGCACGTCAGGCTGAAGCAAAAGCCAATAGCGCACTGGAACAACTCATCTATCAAAAATACGTTCTTGATCAACATGCCATTGTTTCGACGACCGATTTGCAAGGACGCATTTCCTACGTCAATGACAAGTTTTGCGCCATTACTGGCTACAGCCGTGACGAACTGATGGGGCAAGACCACCAGTTGCTAAATTCTGGCTTGCACCCCAAAGGCTTCTTTCAGGCCATGTATGAAATGCAGGATCGCGGTGAGGTCTGGCAAAGCGAAATCTGCAACCGCAACAAAGAGGGCAGGCTGTACTGGATTCGCACCACCATTTTGCGATATGGTGATGAACACGGTTTCCCAACCCAATACATTTCGATCAGCAACGACATCACAAAACGCAAGTCCACCGAACTGGAACTGCAGCATTACCGAGAGCACCTCGAAGACCTGGTGCAGGAGAAAACAGCAGAACTGGAGCAGCAAAAGGAAGACCTCATACTCATCGAAAAGCGCTTCGAGTTGGCCATCGACGGGGCCGAGATCGGCATTTGGGACATCAACTTCGGCACTAACGAGATGTACTGTTCGCCGCGCATGTGGCAAATGCTGGGTTACAAGGACGAGGAGTTCACCCCCAGCCTGACCACCTGGGAGTCTTTGGCTTTTCCGGGTGACTTTGCGCAGGTGATGAGCGCCCTGTTGGCCAGCTTTGAAAAGCCTGAGCAGGTCATCAAGCTGACCACCCGCTACCGCCACAAGGACAGTACTTGGCACTGGATCGATATCAAAGGACGTGCATCGCGCGATGCCCAAGGTTTGTGGACCCGGGTCACAGGGACCCATACTGACATTACTGCTCGAAAAAAAATGGAAATGGCGCTGTACAACTCACAGTTCAAACTGGAAACCTTGACCAATGCCGTGCCGGGAGCGGTCTACCAGCTTGAGGTACGGCCAAATGGTAAATTGAAGTTCATTTTTATCAGCAGGGGCGTTGAATCACTGTATGAAGTTAGTGTGCAGCAAGCCTTGCATGATCCCAATGCCATGACTGGGTGCATCCTCCCCGAAGACCGTGAGGCGTATTTGCGCTCCATTGCCGACACCGCCGCTGGCATGACCACCTGGGAGTATGAGCATCGCATCCAAACCCAAAGTGGTGTCGTGAAATGGATTCGTAGCCTGGCCACCCCCAGGCAGCGTGCTGATGGCAGCACGGTATGGAACGGCTTTTCAAGTGATATCACTGAGAGTAAACGCATTGAGCACGAGATTGAGCGGCAAAAAGCACAATTGCTCGAGAGTGAAACCCGTTTCACGCTGGCTGTTGAAGGTGCCGATGTGGGCATTTGGGACTTGAACCTGCTCACCCAGGAGCTTTACCACTCACCACGCATGGCAAGCATGCTGGGTTCCAACTTGGAAGAGCTGCCAACAGTGCGTGAAGTCTGGGATGCATTGGCCCACCCGGACGATGTTTTGCCCTACCGCCAAAAGCTGATGGCCCACATGAAAGATGCCCGTGTCCCTTTTGAGACCATCATCCGGATGCGCCACAAGAACGGCCAATGGCGCTGGATTTTGAGCCGCGGTCGCGCCACCCGTGATGCCAGCGGGCGGGCCATTCGGGTCAGTGGCACCCACAGCGACATCACTGAACGAAAGCGAATCGAAGACGCCGCCCAGTCCGCAAACCAGGCCAAGTCGGAATTCCTGGCCAACATGAGCCACGAAATCCGCACCCCCATGAACGGCGTGATTGGCATGGTCGACATCCTGCAGCAGACCCAAATGGCACCTGAGCAGCAGCGCATGCTCAGCACCATCGCCAACTCGTCGCAAACATTGCTCCATATCTTGAACGACATACTGGACTACTCCAAGATCGAGGCTGGCAAACTTGCAGTCGAGCGCATCCCTACGCCGCTCAGGGAAGTGGCTGGCAGCGTGCTTCAACTCATGCACGGCCCGGCCAGCGCCAAAAACATTGCTCTGCAACTCACTGTGGACCCCGAGTTGCCGGTTTCCATTTATTCCGACCCGACCCGCTTGCGCCAGGTGCTGCTCAACCTGATCGGCAATGCCATCAAGTTCACCCTGGCTGAACCCGGCAAAAGCGCCAGCGTAACGCTAACCTTGGAGCCCAGCACTCTGGCAGATAATCAGGCGGCGGTGCTGCTGCTGCGTGTGCGTGACAGCGGCATTGGCATGAGCGCCGCGGAAGTTGAAAAGCTGTTTGCTCCTTTCACCCAGGCCGATGCCAGTACCGCACGCCAGTTTGGAGGCACTGGTTTGGGGCTATCCATCAGTCACCGACTGGTGGCGCTGATGGGCGGCCAGATCAATGTGCAAAGCACACCCGGCGTGGGCTCTGAATTTACCGTGGTGCTGCCCCTGCAAGAAGCCCGCATGGCGGCCAAAGCCAGCGAGCTTACTGATCGACGTCTGCAAGTGCGCGCCAATGTTCCCAGCGCTGATGAGGCTGCAAAACGTGGACAGCTGATCTTGCTGGCCGAAGACAACGAAACCAACCGAGACGTGCTGCGCGAGCAACTTCGCTTGCTGGGCTATTGCGCCGAGATGGCCGAAGATGGCAGGGTGGCACTTGAGAAATGGCGAAGTGGTCGCTATGCCTTGCTGCTCACTGATTGCCATATGCCGCACATGGATGGCATTGAGCTGACTGCTACGATTCGTGGGTCAGAAGCGCCGGGGCAGCGTCTGCCCATCATTGCCATCACCGCCAACGCCATGCAGGGTGAATCTCAGCGTTGTCTGGAAGCTGGCATGGACGATTACCTGAGCAAGCCGCTGCGTTTGCAAGAACTCGCGCCGATGTTGGAGAAGTGGCTGCCGCTGCCAATCGAACCTGAAAATGCGTCAGACTTACCTGAAAATACTCCTGAATCAGTAGCTACTCCCGCTTTGCCGAAAGGCTCTTCAGGCACTTTTGACATATGGAATAGCGATACCTTGAGCCAGTTGGTCGGCAACAACCATGGCATGCACCAGCGCTTGCTGGAGAGGTTTTTGATCAAGGCCCGCGAGCAAGTCGCCAGCATTGAAGCTGCAGCGCTGGCCGGTGATGCCCACAAAGCAGGGACAGTGGCGCACATGCTCAAATCCGCCGCACGTACGGTAGGGGTGCTTGCCCTGGGTGAGTTGTGCCAGCAAATTGAAACCGCTGGCCACGCCGGTGATGCACCCGCATGCACCGCACTGGCCCAAGGGTTGGCTCAAGCATTGGCGCTGTCACAACGTGCCATTCTCCAGCATTTAGCACAGTAGTGGTTTAGCACAAGGATGCCGACAGAGGCGACTCTCACCAATGCCGCGTTACCCGACACCCGCGAACACTAACTGTCCAACTGTATGCACTCTGAGACAGGCGATTCAAAACTTTTGCTATGAAGTCCTGTCCTGATGAGTTGTTCTCTACGGGTATATCCCGAGATTGAAGTTGTCTGATATGCACCTTTCTAGTGCGAAAATTTCCACCCATTTCTTCTACAAACAGGTGCATCTTAGGAATGAATTCAGCAGTTACAGCCGCAAGTAGGGTGCCACAAACTGAGCTCCAAACGTCCCAGCAATCGCCGAACGTTGCAAAGCGCGAATTCCTCACATTTAAATTGGGGGAATGAAGAATATGGCATGGACATTTTGCACGTGCAGGAAATCCGCTCCTACGAGGCACCGACCCGCATGGCCAATGCGCCGGCGTTCATCAAGGGCGTGATCGACCTTCGTGGTGTGATCGTTCCCATCATTGATATGCGCATCAAGTTCAATCTCGATCAAGTCACGTACAGCGATTTCACCGTGGTGATCGTGCTTAACATCGGTGCGCAGGTGATCGGTATGGTTGTCGATAGTGTGTCAGACGTCATCACCCTGACACCTGAGCAACTGCGCACGGTGCCGCAGTTTTCATCATCTGCCATCAGTAACCACATTCTGGCCTTGTGCTCCGTGGCGGACAGAATGTTGATTCTTGTGGATATCGAAAAACTCATGTCGAGTCCCGAGATGGGACTGGTAGCCGAAGCTTCATATTGAAAAGAAAGTTCACATGAACAATCTCAAAATTTCTACCCGTCTCACGCTTCTTATTGGAATCCTTGCAACACTGCTCGTGCTCATTGGCAGCATTGGCTTGTATGGCATGAACAAAAGTAATGACGCGCTCGGCAGCGTTTACAGCGACCGTGCTGTACCGCTTGCACAGTTGGGAGAAGTCCAGTATTTGATGATCCGAAATCGCTTGATCATTGCCAATGCTGAGATGGAACAAACGTCCGAGCGCACAGCCAAGACTGCGGACGAGCTAGATCTGAATATCGGCAAGATCACCAAGCTGTGGGATGCCTACATGGCCACTTACTTGACGCAGGATGAAGCACAGATAGCCAAGAGGTTTGCCGAAGCGAGGAAGCAGTATGTTCAGGAGGGTTTGAGACCCTCCATGGCGGCGCTGCAAGCCAAGGACTTTGAAGGTGCCAAGCAAATCATTCAACAAAAGAACAGGCCATTATTCGATGCTGCGCAGGAGCAATCCACCGCATTGATCAAACTCCAGGTGGATGAGGCGAAGAAGGATTTCGACAGCGCAAGTGCCAGTTTTCAAACGATCCGCACTGTGTCCATTTTGTCCATCGTGCTGGGACTGTTGTTTGCCGCAGGATTTGGCTACTCCCTGGCACGTGGCATTACCGTGCCCCTTCGCAGTGCGGTGGATGTCTCCGAAGCCATTGCACAAGGCGATCTGACGCTGAGCGTTGATAGCAGCGGTAGTGACGAAATTGCCGCCTTGATGCGCGCGGTTACCCACATGCAATCGAGCCTGTCCACGGTGGTTGGCAATGTGCGCCAGGGCTCCGAAGGGGTGGCTACTGCCAGTGCCGAGATCGCCCAAGGCAACCAAGACTTGTCCAGCCGCACCGAAAGCCAAGCCAGCGCACTCGAGCAGACAGCAGCCAGCATGGAGCAGCTCAGCGCCACCGTCAAACAAAACGCCGACAGTGCCGCGCAAGCCAACCAATTGGCCATGAACGCCAGCGGCGTGGCAGTGCAAGGCGGTGAGGTGGTAGCCCTAGTGGTGGACACCATGAAGGGAATCAATGATGCCTCGCGCAAAATCTCGGACATCATTAGCGTCATTGACGGCATTGCTTTTCAGACCAATATCCTGGCCTTGAACGCCGCGGTAGAAGCCGCCCGTGCCGGTGAACAAGGGCGCGGTTTTGCCGTGGTGGCCAGCGAAGTGCGATCCCTGGCCGGTCGCTCGGCCGAAGCCGCCAAAGAAATCAAGAGCCTGATCAATGCCAGCGTGGAGCGCGTCACCCAGGGCACAGCACTGGTCGATCAGGCCGGCAGCACCATGACCGAAGTGGTGAGCGCCATTCGCCGGGTGACCGACATTGTGGGCGAAATCAGCGCCGCCAGCCGCGAGCAAAGTGCCGGAGTCAGCCAGGTGGGAGAAGCCGTCACACAAATGGACCAGGTGACCCAGCAAAACGCCGCGCTGGTCGAAGAAATGGCCGCTGCCGCCAGCAGCCTCAAATCGCAAGCCCAAGAGCTGGTGCAAACTGTAGCCGTCTTCAAACTCAGCACCAACGACACCCATCATGATGCCATCTTGCCAACTGCTCCGGTACGCGCCCACCCTCCCAAACCCAGCACCCTCAAAGGAATGGACCGACGCGCCGGTGGCATCCCAAAAGGCGCTGCCGCACGCAGCCACACAGCCAGCAAACCGGTGCCTGCCAAGCCGGCACCACTGGCGGCACCTGCGCCCAAGCCCACCGCAGCAGCTGCTGGCAACGATGAATGGGAAACGTTTTGAACTTTAAGTGGCTATGAACGATACCTTAACAATGGCTCAAGTAATGCGCAAACGCAACGTTTATTGCTGGGGATTGGTAAATCAACTGCTCATCTTGACACGGCATGAAGATTCAGAAATTCAGCAGGCCGGGAGCCATTTGCATGGCGCAAACAGTCACCCCTGCCGCCGTGACCACAGCTAGGCGAAGGTTTTACCCTCGCACTTGTCTGCCGCGGCATAGATCTCATTGTTCTCGCGTTTGATTCGATCACCGAGTGCCGCGATGATGCCTTAGGTGTCTCTGATGAAGCCGCACGGATCGGCCTTTATGGCGCTAGAGGTGACCCACTTGGTGTTGTAGGCAACAACCGCACCCGCAGTGGACTTCATTTCCACCGAGAACTTTTTCGCAATCGCAGCGACTGTGGGGTCTTTGTGTGCTGCCAACTCAGGGTAAAGCACCTTATCTTCTGTGGCAATATGCATATTTAGACTGCCGATCAGTTTAGACAGCAGTGTGCGCGCCGGTGCAGCATCCGCTCCCAATCTGGCAGGTTCGAGCATGCATTGCAATTGAGTTGCCATTGCCTACAAGTCATTGTGCTGTTGGCGGAAACGATCTGTACGTACCATATGAATCTCCTTTTTCTGACCTTGGAACTTGTTGGCCTATTTCGTGTGGTTTAAGTGTTTTATCTTGTCCATCCAGTTTTTCCTTTCGTTTGCTTGGCTGCTCACGATTGGAAGTTTCTGCGATGGACACCCATATCCACGAAAACGTCAAACTCGCACTCACCCCGGCAAAGCCGGGGGACTACTTGTTTTATTTATTCAACAACGCCGGGGTTCCGCGGTCGAGCACTATTTGTATTCGGAGAGCAATACTGGCGCACGAGTGCGATCAATTCATCCTCTGGGTAAGGTTTTCCAAGGTAATGATCAACCTTCAGTTCGCGCGCGTAGTCGCGGTGCTTTTGAGCAATGCGCGAGGTGATCATGATGATAGGGAGATCTTGCAAGCGGGCATCAGCGCGAATATTGCGAACCAGGTCAAATCCATCCATGCGCGGCATTTCTATGTCTGACAAAACCACAGATGGCTTTTCATTTTGTAACAACTCCAGCGCTTGTAGGCCGTCGTTGGCCAATGCCACGCGAAAACCCTCACGTTTGAGCAGACGCTGAGTCACCCTGCGCACCGTGATGGAATCATCCACCACCAGAACCAGCGGTGCCTGTATCACCGAATATGCCGATTTGCGATCCGATGCACCCTCGCCAGTCAAACCATTTGGCACCGACAGAGTTCTTTCGGCTTCAAATGCGCGGGCCTTCTCGCCAAACATGGCGGCCAGCGCCACTGGGTTGTATATCAGCACCACAGCTCCGGAGGCCAGAACAGACATCCCGGCCAGGCCTGGCAAGCGAGACAACTGGGGTCCAAGATTTTTAACCACTGTTTCCTGGTTACCCAGCACTTCATCGACATGCACGGCGACACGCTGACCAGCGCTGCGGAAAATCGCCACGGTAGCGGTCTTGCCTTTGGGCTCACTGCTTGCGGCGGACACCTGTAATAAGGCACCAGCCCAGAAAAATGGCAGTGCCTGACCATTGAACTCAAAAGCATTGCTTTGATAGGCGGAGTCCACCTCAGCCAAAGGCACTCTACGAACCAACTCGACCAGGCCCGCAGGGACACCCATCACCATGTCGCCCAAGCGCAACATCACCACCTGGGTAACCGCAGTTGTCAACGGCAACACCAGTTTGAATTGGGTACCCACACCTCTTTGGGTATTCAATTCAATGCGACCACCCAAAGCATTCACCTCGGTTCGCACCACATCCGCACCAATGCCGCGACCCGCCAACTCTGTGATTTCTGTGGCGGTAGATAGACCCGAAGCAAAAATCAGATTTGCTACCTGTTCGTCAGTAAGCGCCTGATCTGGCCTAATCTGCCCCCGCTCAAGTGCCTTTTTACGGATGCTCTCCAGATCCAGACCAGCCCCATCGTCACTTACAGTAACGATTACATCGTTGCTTTGCTGCTCAAGAGAAATGGTAATGCTGCCAATGGCTGGCTTTGCAGCCGCCGCTCGAGTTGGCGCATCTTCAATACCATGACCCACCGCGTTGCGCAACAAATGCTCAAACGCCAGTGCCATCCGATCGAGAACGCCGCGATCAATGTCCAACGATCCGCCAAGGATGTCGAGTTTGACCTGCCGACCAGTTTCTTTGGAAGACTGGCGTACGACACCATGCAGCCGCTCCGAAATACTATCGAACTCGACCATGCGGGTACGCAGTAAATCGCGCTGTAGTTCACGTGTCTGGCGCGCCTGCGCAATCAGATCATCTTCTACACCTGCCACAGTTTGCTGCAAATTGCGTTGCAAGGTTGCCACGTCATGCACAGATTCGGCCATCATGCGGGTCAATTCCTGAACCCGGGTAAATCGGTCAAATTCCAGTGGATCAAAGCTTTTTTTCGAATCCTTTGTCTTCGCCAATCGGCTCTGCATCTGGGATTCGGATTGGAGCTCAATATCGCGCAACTGGGTTCGCAAACGATCCAGATTGCCGGTGAGTTCATTCAGTGATCCACGCAATTGACCCAAACGGGATTCCAAGCGAGAGCGTGTAATCATGACCTCGCCAGCCTGATTGACCATGCGGTCGAGCAATTGTGCACGCACTCGAATCGTCGGACCAGGTGCCCGACGCGGGACTGGCATCGCCACCATCGGCGCAGCAAAAGTGTCTTGCATGGATGCAATCGAAGTTGCATCCCCGTGATCTGGCAGAACATCCAGCGATGCCCGTGGTACCGCTGACACGGCTTCAGGCCATGCCAACCCAGCTATGGGATTAGCTCTCAAGGACTCAAAATAGCCCTGAATATCGTCCAATCTACTTAGCAGGGGCTCAAGTTGCGCCTCATTTACCGATTCAAAATCAATTTGTTCTACCGCAGACTCCATGCGGTGCGACATCTCACCCAAGCGCATGGCACCGGCCAAACGAGCACTGCCTTTGAGAGTGTGCAAGACGCGCAGCACTTCCTGGCGTGCAGCCATATGATCAGGACGAGCCAGCCATTGCCGCAGGGCCGCACACAGTTGCGGTAGAAGTTCAAGTGCTTCTTCTTCAAAGATCGGAAACAAATCAACGTCAAGCACATCCCTGCCAACGCGTACAGCGACCTCAGTCGTAACCGTCCGCGCTACCAACAGCACACCCTC
>CAIYNH010000491.1 GCA_903927495.1 uncultured beta proteobacterium | reverse complement strand
TTTGGACGCGGGCTTGATGCATGCTGATGTCTTGACGGTGCGGGTCGGGGGCTTGCGTGAGTACACGCGAATTCCATCAGCCACCGTTTGTGCTGCGCCTGTCGAAGCTTACGCTGGCTCGATTCATACCCCAACACTAACTTGGCATGACCCGGGTGCTAGTAAAGATGATAGCGTGGTACGCCCGGCTGACAAGCCTTTCAGCCCGAGTGGAGGTTTAAAGCTGTTACAAGGCAACCTGGGTCGCAGCGTGATCAAAATCTCCGCTGTGCCCGAAGACCGGCAGTTGATTCAGGCACCGTGCCGGGTGTTTGATTCGCAAGATGCCTTGCATCAGGCCTTTACCGCTAACGAACTTAACCAGGACGTGGTTTGTGTGGTGCGTTGGCAGGGTCCGCAAGCCAACGGCATGCCCGAGTTGCACAAGTTGATTCCACCGATGGCGGTGTTGCAAGGCAAGGGGTACCGGGTGGCGCTGGTGACCGATGGTCGCATGAGCGGTGCATCTGGCAAGGTGCCTTCGGCGATTCATGTTTCCCCAGAAGCGGCCATAGGTGGACCCCTGGCGAAATTGCTTGACGGTGATGTAATCTGCCTGGATGCCAGCGCAGCCACATTGCAGGTACTGGTTCCCGATGAGGTTTGGGCCGCCCGGACTGTTGCCACAATGCCGCATAGTCTGCGTGCTGCCAATGGCGAAGGCATGGGACGTGAGTTGTTTGCAAGTATGCGGCGCAATGCGCAGAGCGCTGAGTCGGGTGCCTGTAGCTGGCTCTAAGCCCATTTCTAAATCATCCTTGCCTTGCTACAGCAATGCCTGCGACACGAAGCCTCGCCACGAATGAATTAGAAATCTAAGAATCTTATTTAGAAAGTAAACATGAACGAAAAAACTCAATTCACAGCCCTGCAGGTCATGCAGGATGCTCCGGTGATTCCGGTGATTGTGCTCAATGATGCGGCGCATGCTGTGCCGATGGCGCGGGCCATGCTGGCAGGAGGCATTCGCATGCTGGAAGTGACACTGCGCACACCGCAAGCCCTGGCCTGCATTGAAGCTATTGCCCGCGAGGTGCCTGAGGCTGTGGTCGGTGCTGGCACGGTGCGCAGTCGCGCCGATGCCCAGGCGGCGGCCAACGCTGGAGCACGTTTTGCGGTCAGCCCGGGCTACACCAGCGCTGTCGGGCAGGCATGCCGAGATGTCGGTCTGGCCTTGTTGCCGGGTGTTGCCACTGCTGGCGAAATCATGGCGGCGCAGGAAGACGGCTTTACCGAACTGAAGTTTTTCCCGGCTCTGCAAGCCGGTGGTGTGGCCATGCTGAAGGCCTGGGGGGGGCCATTTTTTGAAATCAGGTTTTGCCCTACCGGTGGCATCAGTTTGCAAAATGCACCTGATTTCCTGGCCTTGTCCAATGTGGTCTGTGTCGGTGGCTCCTGGCTGGTACCTGCCAACGTACCGGAGCTGGGTGATTGGGGGCGCGTGACGCGCTTGGCCAACGAAACCCGGAGCTTGCATAAGTAACCGGTGTTTGACCCTCTTAGAGTCAGGCTTGCAGCACTCTATGCTATATAATTGATAGTGTGTAACGCTTGATAGACGGGCTATAGAGGCTCGAATTCTTTGTAATTACGTTACTGCTGGCTTGCTGCAGCGCGCTGCTGTTTAGCTTGGCTGCATGGCGACTGCACGCTGTCTGTTCTGTGCCAGCGCATCCAGTCGTTCCAGTAGGGCATCCCGCAGGGCATCAAGTTCCTGCAAACGGTCCAAGGCTTGGGCGTTGCAGCCTTGCGCCTGAAGTGCCATCAGTTGCGCTCCCAATTCATGCACCTGCGTGTGGATTTCCATGATGACGGCAAAGCTGGGCAGGGCACCATAGCGCAGCAGTCCATCACAGTCGAGCCATTTGCCAAAGTTGCACTGGTGGTGGTCCAGTGGTGGTGGGGCCGTGCGCTCGCCCCTGAGGTGTCCGCCCATGGCAGCTATCCAAGCCCGGTGTTCGACACGGGCGTACAGCAGAGGCACGTCGTCAAGGGTGATGACTGCCTGCTGATGCCACGCAACATCGGGTCGCCACTCGTTTAACCATTGGCTCATTTCATGGGCTGGCATCGGTCGGGCAATCCCATAGCCCTGACCCAACTCGCATCCCAGTTGCAGCAGCAATGTGCCGTGGGCGACAGTCTCGACCCCTTCGGCAATGGCGCTGCGCCGAAACGACTTGGCCAAGCCAATGACACCCTGCAAGATAGCCAGATCATCGGCATCGTCGAGCATGTCGCGCACAAAGCTCTGGTCAATCTTGAGCAAATTAACCCTCAGTCGACGTAAGTAGGTCAACGATGAATAGCCGGTACCAAAGTCATCCATGGCAAACAGCACACCGAGTTCACGGCAGCTCTCAATCACCTGTGATACCCGCGAAATGTCTTCGAGCGCGCTGGTTTCGAGAATTTCGATTTCCAGGCTGGAAGGCTTGATGTTCGGGTGCCGCGCCAGGCTCTCTCGCAGGCGAGCGACAAAATTGGGTTGCTGCAACTGACGCGCACCGACATTCACGCTGACTGGCATCTGGATTCCCTGGGCCTGCCAGACCTCCAGTTGGATCAAGGCGCTGTCAATCACCCATTCACCCAACTCAATTGCAAGCGGATGACTTTCGATGGAGGGTAGAAACAACCCAGGTGCCATTAGCCCGGTGTCGGGGTGTTGCCATCGGATCAGAGCTTCAGCGCCAATTACGGCACCGGTGAGCATGTTCACTTTGGGTTGGTAATGCAACACGAACTCATCGTCAACCATGCCTTGGCGAATGCGCTCGATGGTTTCGTGGTAGCAGCGAATGCCGCTGTCTTGCTCAGCATCAAAGAAGTTGAAGCGATTTTTGCCCAACAGCTTGGCTTGGTACATGGCCTGATCGGCCTGTCGCAGCAACTGATCCGCTTCGACTTCCTGAGTCTGTGGATAGTAGGTGACCCCCAGACTGGCTGAAATCTGGAGCACGGCGTTATTGAGTACCAAGGGTTGGGCGGCAGCGCTGAGAAGTCGCGTTAGCATCGGCACACTGGCGTTGGCATCTTCAAGGTTACCCAGGACTGCAACAAATTCATCTCCACCAATGCGAGCCAGGGTGTCGCCTTCGCGTAGCGACTGCTTCATGCGGGCGGCTAGGGTAATGAGCAATTGATCGCCAGCTTCATGGCCATGGATGTCGTTGACAGACTTGAAGCCATCGAGGTCAAGAAACACTACCGCCAGTTTTTTGCCGTACCGCTGTTCATGGGCCATGCCTTGACGTAAGCGATCAGCCAACAACACCCGGTTGGGCAAATTGGTCAGTGCGTCGTAGTGAGCAATGTGGATGAGTTGGTCCTGGTGCTCCTTGATGGCGGTGATGTCCGAGAACAGGGCAACGTAATGCTCGGCCTTGCCCTGGGCATTGCGTACCGCCGAGATGGTCAGCATCTCGGCAAAAATCTCGCCATTTTTACGACGGTTCCAGATCTCACCGTACCAATGGCCCTTCTCGATCAATTGGTGCCACAAATTGGCATAAAACTCTTTGCCATGGCGCCCGGAGCTCAAAATACGCGGGCTTTTTCCCAGTACTTCATTTCGGGGAAAACCGGTAATGCGGGTGAACGCATCATTGACCTCAACTATTAGGCCGTTGGCATCGGTAATTGTGATGCCCTCGCGTGCATGAGTAAAAACACTCGCAGCCAGTTGAATTTTTTCTTGTGCTCTTTTTTGTCCATCCAGTAAATGGATTTTTGTCAGAGCCATACTGACCTGACGACTCAACGCATCCAGGAATTCCAACTCCTGTTGAGTCCAGACTCGGCTTGAGTAGACCTGATTGAGTGCCAGGAAGTTACAGTTATTGTCACGAAAGCCAAAGGGATACCACAGCAGACTTTGGATTTGCATTTGCTGGTGCAGCAGTTGACCCGAGCCATCGTCAATGAAATGCGGATTGACATCCTCGCTCTGGCTTATCAAATAGTGGTGGGTGCGTTGGATCTCGGCTGCGCCACCAGCAAATACAGACAGTGGATAATTTCCGATGCTGGGTTGCAAATCAGGGTACAAAGGGTTGAGCCATTCACACAGCCCAATGGCGAGTCGCTGCTCGAATGACACGTCGTAAATCAAGGCTCGGTCCAGCCCCAGCGACTGGCCCACAATGGCCGTGGTCTTTTTCAGAATGCTGCTGGAGTCGTCACTGTCGATAATGGCCTGGGCAACTTCATTGAGGGCCTGACCAAATTGCAGTTGTTGCCTCAGTTGATCTCTTTGGGCGATCACATTGGTGCGTAACGCTTCACGTTCAAGCAGATTGCGAATACGCTGCCTTGCAATTTCCACATTGACCGGTTTGGTGATGTAGTCCACCGCGCCCAGAGACAGACCAATCGACTCAGATTCGATTTCAGTCAGGGCGCTGACAAAAACCACCGGAATATCTTTCAGAGTGGCCATGGTTTTGAGGCGTCTACACATCTCAAAACCATCCATATCAGGCATCATGATGTCGAGAAGGATGAGATCCGGCGGTGTTTCTTCTGCCAGAGCCAGACCCATTGCACCCGAGGTGGCAATTTGCAAGTCAAAGTCGGGCTCAAGCGCCATTCCCAGCGTAAGCAGGTTGGTGGGCGTGTCGTCAATGACCAGAATTAGGGGTTTTTTATCTGTCATGCTGAGATTTTCAGTGGATTTGAAGTGCTGCGACGCTGCGCAGTCGCTCGAGCGCTTCATGAAAACGAAAGGTTTGCAGAAGTTCGCTGATTTTATTGATTTCTGCCTCTATGAAAGTGCCCGCGACCAAACTTTGGATCTTCTTGATTGTGTTTAGAGCCTGGAACTTGTTGTGCTCTAGAAGCGGAGTCAATTCGTTGACGAGGGCGGTAAATTGCCTGAAATCAAGGAGTGCCACTGGTGTGGCTGACCCTTGAACTGCCAAGGCACTGGTTGGCAACGTTGGCAGCCATTGGGCCAAGGCCTGCCTCAAGGTGTGGATGCTGATCGGCTTTGTGAGAAAGTCGTCCATTCCCACTGCCAGGCAATGCTGGTGGTCTTCTTCAAAAGCGTCGGCGGTGAGGGCGATGATGGGTAAACGGGGCTGCTTTTTTTCGAACTCCCACTGTCTTATTTGCTCGGTGGCTGAATAGCCATCCAGCACCGGCATGTGCAAGTCCATCAGGATCAGGTCG
>CAIYNH010000490.1 GCA_903927495.1 uncultured beta proteobacterium | reverse complement strand
TTTGGACGCTGGTTTGTGGGCGTTGTCTCCCACCGATTTTGTTGCGCACTCGTGCGAAGGCTCCCCCGCCTGCGTTGAGGCGATGTCGCCCGTTTGGTTGACCTCTGTGCTGCAAGGGTCGGGTGTGCAGGGCAGGGTACTGGTCAACTTGTTCGATGCCATTCCAGCGGGCGTTGAAAACTACACCCGAATTATTGAGGTCGTGAGTTCGGATGAGGCAGACCGGGTGTTGGCCCGCAAGCGTTGGAAGTTGTACGTAGAGCGTGGTTTCCAGATTGTTCGTCACGACCTGACTGTGAGCGGCGAGGGTACATGAATTCGGTCAAGAATTCGGCTCGGGTTCTGCCCACGCTCACGCACGTTGTCAGGCCCAGACTACCGCCGGCTCAGAAGGTAATTGAGCAAAGCGTGCTTGTAGAGCGTGTCTGGAAGGATTTGGATCCGCTGTTGGAAGAACGTTTGAGTTCCGCAGTGGAGTTTATGGTTAAAGAACAGTTGAATGCCCTGATGCCAGCTTTGCGCGATGAGATCGAGGCGGCAGTTTGTGCTGCCTTAGTAAGCCACCTATCCTCGAACGGGGGCAAATTCGAATAGCGGAGGCAATCATTTTCAATACATTTTTCCGCCCCTGGGAGGTTCCCTATTCCAGATCGTTCAAATCTCGGTTATCGTGTCGGGTGTGGAATAATTAATTCACGTTGCTTTTTTTTGTCCTTAATTTTGGAGTTTTTATGCAATTCAAGGTAAAAAGTACTTTGACGGTATTGGCTGCGGCAGCTCTGCTGGTGGCTTGCGGTAAGAAAGAAGAGGCGGCAGCGCCAGCGGCTCCAGCACCGGCTCCTGCACCAGCCGCTGCAGCTGCAGCGGTGGTGAAAATTGGCCACGTTGGCCCGACCAGTGGTGCCATTGCCCACCTTGGCAAAGACAACGAAAACGGCGCTCGGATGGCTGTCGAAGAGCTCAACGCTGCTGGCGTGACGATCGATGGCAAGAAAGTGACCTTGGAATTGATGGCTGAAGACGATGCTGCCGATCCCAAGCAAGGCACCGCAGTTGCCCAGAAACTCGCAGATGCGAAAGTTGCTGGTGTGGTCGGTCACCTGAATTCCGGCACCACCATCCCTGCATCCAAGATCTACAGTGATGCGGGCATTCCCCAGATTTCTCCCTCGGCTACCAACCCCAAATACACCCGCCAGGGCTTCAAGACGGCTTTTCGTCTGGTGGCTGACGATGCACAACTCGGTGGCACGCTCGGCAAGTACGCTGTGGGTACCCTTAAGGGCAAGTCCATCGCTGTAATTGATGACCGTACGGCGTACGGTCAAGGCGTGGCTGAAGAATTCACCAAAGCCGTTGAAGGCGCGGGCGGTAAAGTGGTGGCTAAAGAGTTCACCACGGACAAGGCTACCGATTTCAACTCCATCCTGACCACCATCAAGGGCAAGAAGCCTGACGTGGTGTTTTTCGGCGGAATGGACGCTGTTGCTGGACCGATGCTCAAGCAGATGAAGTCGCTGGGTATCAAAGCCAAGTTCATGGGCGGTGACGGCATCTGCTCGACAGAGTTGGTCAAACTCGGTGGCGATGCGATTGCAGATGACCAGGTCTTCTGCGCTGAAGCAGGTGGCGTAGAAGGTGAAGCCAAAGCAGGCATGGAAGAGTTCAAGACCAAGTTCAAGGCCAAGTACAACGCAGACGTGCAAGTGTATGCACCCTATGTGTATGACGCTGTGAAAATCATGGTTGCTTCGATGGTTAAGGCAAACTCCTCAGATCCAGTGAAGTATTTGCCTGTGCTGGCTGCTACCGCCGACTATAAGGGTGTAACCGGCCCCATTTCCTTTGACGAAAAGGGCGACATCAAGAACGGTGCATTGACACTGAAAACCGTGCGTGCTGGCAAGCTCGAAACTCTGGCGGTTATTCGCTAAATTTCGCGCTGCGTTCAGACCGTTTTAGGTCCGACACAAATCAGGCACCTTGCGGGGTGCCTTTTTTGTTGGTGCCAACGGATCATCAAGAATACGGGGTTAAAATCCACGCCTGTGGAACGGTGGATGAGCGGTTTAAGTCACACGCCTGGAAAGCGTGCGAGGGGTAACACCCTCCGCGGGTTCGAATCCCGCCTGTTCCGCCAGTAATAGGTTTTCATCGGTATCCAACCGTGTAAGTAGAGCCCCTAGAAGCCCTTGTTCCCCAGTGGAGCCGGGGCTTTTTTGCGTCTATAGGTCTTTTGCGGTATTCTTAAAGCCACGGTCTGGCGTTGGTATATCTGTTGGTAGCTGATATT
>CAIYNH010000489.1 GCA_903927495.1 uncultured beta proteobacterium | reverse complement strand
GCTCTGATAAAGAGAGTGGCTTATGCTTGTTGTGCATGCTTTCCAGGACAAAAACAGTGCCAAATTTGGCGGTGATCTGGAGCCCAAGCCAGTCGGTGTTGACGACCACGTGCCGGAATCCACCCCGCCCCAAAGCTTCCAGGTGCAGCTGCATCAGTGGCTTGCCTCCCACGCTCAACAGCGGTTTCGGACAGGTATCAGTGAGTGGGCGCATGCGTTGGCCGCGTCCGGCAGCCAGCAGCATGGCCGATTTGGGGGTGACCTCGTTGATGGTCGTGGACAGGGTTGGCAATGGCATGAAGATTTGACCAACAGATTAATTCAACTTGAATACTGCCACTGTATGCACCAGTTCTTGGGCTTGGGCGTTCAGACTCTCAGCGGCAGCGGCAATTTCTTCAACCAGCGCCGCATTTTGCTGCGTCACCTGATCCATTTGTGAAATGGCTTTAACCACTTTCGAGACCCCGGTACTTTGTTGGTCGCTGGCGGCACTGATTTCACCCATGATGTCGGTGACGCGACGAATGCTGGTGACGACTTCCTGCATGGTGCTGCCAGCCTGATCAACCAGCACCGTACCCCGATCAACCCGTGCCACGCTGGCGCTGATGAGTAACTTGATTTCCTTGGCCGCATCAGCCGAGCGCCCAGCCAAGGACCGCACTTCGGTGGCCACTACCGCAAAGCCACGCCCTTGATCGCCGGCTCGCGCCGCTTCCACGGCTGCATTGAGCGCCAGAATGTTAGTCTGGAAAGCGATGCCGTCGATGACGCTGATGATTTCTGATATCTTTTGCGACGACTCGTTGATACCTTTCATGGTATGCACTACCTTGGACACTACCTCGCCACCCCGGGTCGCAACGCTAGAGGCACTTTTGGCCGATTGATTGGCTAGGCCGGCTCTTTCAGCATTTTTCTTGACAGTGGTTTCGAGTTCACCCATGGAGGCAGCGGTCTGTTGCAGTGCGCTGGCCTGATTTTCGGTACGCGCCGACAAATCATTGTTGCCCATGGCAATTTGGTCGCTGGCGGTGGCAACGCCATCGGCACCCCTACGCACTTTATTCACAACCTTGGCCAGACTTTCTTGCATGGATTTCATCTGTGCCATCATGCTGTGGGTGTCACCGATCCGTAAAGTAACCGGCTTACAAAGATCTCCCTGGGCCACGCTTTGTGCCAGGGCTGCGGCCTCAATGGGTTCGGCACCCAGTTGATACAGCAGGCGGCGTACGACCATCCCGATGACGAGAAACAAAGTGATCTGCAAGCCGCCTTGGCCGATCCAGATCCAGGTGACGATCCTGCTAAGGTCAGCCAGATCATCTTGAATATTAACGCTCACACTGACTGCTCCGAGCACCGAGCCTTCTTCAACTGCGTGGCATTTCAGGCATTTGATGGAACGAAACTCTTTCATGGCAATAAAGGGAATCACGGCTCTGAGCGAGGCTGACTGATGCTCATCGACGCTCATTTTGAATTGCGGCTTGCCACTGGACAACGCAAGTCGATCAATTTCATCAACGGCTTGCTCTTGTGGCAAGCCTGCGCCAAATTCGTCGATGACACCTTTGCCCCGGATCACCCGCAGCTCATTGAGCCGATCTGAAACACCCATCTTCTTGATAAAAAGTGCCCGGCTTGCATCATCACTGATGATGTCGTGGTCACCCACTTGGGTGACCATCAAGGTGTTCAGGCCGTTCATGACACCGTCTGCCACTGCAGTCGTGCGCTCTTGGGTGGATATCAGTTGTCGATGCTCAAAGTGGCTGGTTAGCCACTGCTGGGCTGCCAGCAGAATAATCAGCAAAATTCCCTGAATCAGCAGTTGCAGCTTGAGTTGAAGTCCAAGTCGATTCCAAAAGTTAGAGATGCTATTCATGGCAGAACACTCCATTCATATGGTTCCTGGCAATCTATCGGTTCAGGCCGTCCCTGAATTCTGTTATTGCCTGACAAATCATAGTGCAGTCACATCAACCCGCACCCCAGCCTAGTATCATCTGATTTTGTACTCATTCCATTTCCTTATCAATCCTACACTTTGTTGCTACGCCTTGCTGTGCGTCAGCACTGTCTGCGGCTTCGCGCCTAGTGTCGTATCGATCTGAACACGGAATCACCTGCAGGAGCTTTACATGGGACTGATGGATTTCATCAAGAAACAGTTTATTGACATCATCCAGTGGACTGAGGATTCCGACGGCACACTGGCCTGGCGCTACCCGATGGCTGACCTGGAGATCCAGAACGGCGCGCAATTGGTGGTACGCGAGTCGCAATTGGCCTTGTTTGTCAACGAGGGCAAGGTGGCCGATGTGTTTGGCCCCGGCACTCACCGGCTCACGACCCAAACCCTGCCAGTTCTGACCTATCTGAAAAACTGGGACAAGTTGTTTGAGTCGCCCTTCAAGAGCGATGTCTACTTTTTCAGCACGCGCCAACAGCTTAATCAAAAATGGGGCACGCCCCAACCCATCACCGTGCGCGACAAAGACTTTGGTGCGGTACGCCTGCGCGCATTTGGCAACTACAGCTTTCGCGTGGCAGACGCAAAACTGTTCCATACTGAAATTTCGGGCACGCGCGAGCGCTATGAAGCTGCCGACTTGGACGGTCAGTTGCGCGGCTTGGTGCTGCAAAACATCAGCAACGCCATTGCCTCCAGCGGTATTGCGTTTTTGGATCTGGCCTCAAACCAACTGGCTTTTGCCCAGGCACTGAACACCCAACTGGCACCCGAGTTTGCCCGGATTGGCTTGAAATTGGAGGGCATGACAGTCCAGAACCTCTCACTGCCCGAAGACTTGCAAAAAATTCTGGATCAAAAAATTGGCATGGGGATGGTGGGCAACGACATGACCAAATTCATGCAATACCAGACCGCGCAGGCGATTCCAAAGTTTGCCGAGAGTGCGGGCTCAGGCGGCGGTGGCATTGCTGGCGATGCCATGGGCCTGGGCGCGGGCGTAGCCCTGGGTCAGGTGCTGGCGCAAAACCTGGCGGCCGGCTTGCATGCGCCGCTCGCAGCGCCGGGGCAGGCCGTGGGCATGAAAGCTGAAGACATCATGGCAACGCTGGAAAAGCTCGGTGACCTCAAGGCCAAGGGGATTCTGACGCAGGAAGAGTTTGATACAAAAAAAGCGGAATTACTGAAAAAACTGGTGTGATGGGCTGCGGATAGTTCATGGCCACCGCTCTTTCTCAGCGTGCCTACCAGGCACCATGCCCGGGCTGTGGCGCACCGGTTAATTTTGCCAGCGCGCAATCCACCCACGCGGTCTGCGGCTACTGCCAGAGTGCCGTGGTACGCAGCTCAGAGACCTTGACACGCATCGGCAAGATGGCCGAGCTATTTGAGGACCACAGCCCGCTGCAACTGCAGGCCAGTGGCACTTGGCGCGGGCAGTCGTTCACACTGGTCGGTCGCCTGCAATACAAGTACGACGAGGGCACCTGGACCGAGTGGTACGCCGTGTTGGCCGATGGCACCAGTGCCTATTTGAGTGAAGACAACGGTGCTTATGTGTTCGCCACAGCGCTGCCCTCCCCGGCCAACTTGCCGGCAGCAGTAGACTTTCGGATCGGAGCTAGCACCACCATTAACGCGCAGGCGTTTGCTGTGGCTTCCAACGCCCAAGTCATGTTGCTCAGTGCCCAAGGTGAGCTGCCGCGGCTGCCGGAACTGGGCCAAACATTCGCCATGGTGGAGTTGCGCAGCCAGGCTCCGGTCAGCCGTGTGGGTGATCTACCTGACAGCGCGAACGCTGCCCGCTTGAAGGACCGTACAGCAGCGGCAGGTAAGCTTGAAAGCGTTCTGAGTCTGGACTACAGCAGCCAGCCACCGACCCTGTCGATGGGCCAGTCCGTGCAACTGGAGGACTTGCGATTTAGCGGCCTGCGTGATGAATCGGTCAAACATGAAGCCGGCCGCCAGTTCAATTGTCCCAACTGTGGCACTACCCTGACCGTGACCCTGGCCACCAGCCAAAGTATGACGTGCGCCGCGTGCCGCAGCTTGATTGATTTGTCAACCGGCATTGGCAGCGAACTCAAGCACGCCCTTCAGGATGAGCCGGTGCAACCCTTGATTGCGCTAGGACGCAGCGGGCGCTTGCAGGGAGTGGATTGGCAGGTGGTGGGTTTTCAGCACCGCATGGGCCATGAGCCGGCCGATCCCGACGAGCATTTTGGCTGGGAAGAATATCTGCTCTTCAACCGCCAGCGT
>CAIYNH010000488.1 GCA_903927495.1 uncultured beta proteobacterium | reverse complement strand
GTGCATCCAGCGCATCATGCTGTCCCAGCTTGGGCCGAAACCCGTACAAGAACCCGAGAAAGTCTTCCTCGCAGATGGCATTGAGCACCGCAACAGTTGCTCGCTGAACGATTTTGTCCTCCAGTGCACCTATTCCCAGCGGACGTTGTCTGCCGTCAGTCTTGGATATGAACCCTTCTGACAGGCAGCGCCCGATATGCGCCACTTTGAACCCGTTTGTGCAGGTCTTGGATGTTTTCCTGTATCTGCATGTCGCAGTCCTCCCACGTGATTTTATCTACCCCGTCGGCGGCATGGCGCTTGAGCGCCAGAAACGACTCCAGAAGCAAATCTTCATCAATGTGGTGCAGCAGCGCTGTGACGTGTTCAACGCCCACACTTCGTGGTTGCGTAAGCGCCAATGAATCGATATTAACGCTTTGATAGTCGGGGGCCGGTACTGGTGTTACGGGTACTGGTGCTGATAGCTGTGCACTGCCTCCTAAGGTTGGATTTCACTGTGTTCTTGCTATTGCAGCATCAGTGACATCCCTCTACGGCGCAGCTCACGATCGACTGGAATACCCAAGGAGTCAAGTTTTTGAGCAAATCCTCAACCCGCTTTGCTGCAGCTTATCGATGCAGGTCAAATAGCACAGCCCCCTTCTTCATGGCCATCTTGGCGATGACAGTGCGGTGGATTTCGCTGGTGCCATCGAAGATGCGATAAACACGCGCATCGCGGTAGTAGCGCTCTATTGGCAGCTCTTTGCAAAAGCCCATGCCACCAAAGATTTGAACGGCCCGGTCTACTACTTTGCCCAGTGTTTCAGCCGCATAGACCTTGACCATGGCGATTTGTTCACGCGCATCCAGGCCTTGATCCAGCATCCAGGCGGCCTGGTAAACCATCCAACGGGCAGCGTTAATTTCGATTACGCTGTCGGCAATTTGTTGCTGCACCATCTGGAAGTCGCCAATTTTTTGACCAAATTGCTTTCGCTCATTGGCATAGTTCAGCATCAACTCCAGCACATGACTGGCCTTGCCGACCGCGCGAGCACCCACTTGGGCCAATCGCACCACGTTCAGCGCGCCCATAGCCAGTTTGAAGCCTTGCCCCTGCTCACCCAATAGGCAAACTGGTTCCAGCACCACATCGTCGAAATACAACTCCAGGTGGGGTGTTCCGCGCAGACCCATCATTTTCTGATCTTTGCCAATCTTGAAGCCGGTCAATCCTTTGTCAACCATGAACATGGAAATCTCTTTGTCGCCGGTTTTGGCCGATACCAGAAAGAAGTCGCTCCACTCGCCGTCGCTGATGAAACACTTGCTGCCATTGAGTACCCAGCCGGCATCGGTCAGTTTGGCCGTGGTCTTGATATCTGCGGCATCGGAACCCGCACCGGACTCTGTGATGGCGATGGAGCAGGTGCGCACGCCTTCGACGGTAGGCTTTAGCCAACGCTCGACTTGCAGACCTTTGCATTCCAGCAAGGGTTCGTAGACATTGCCAAAGGCACGGCGGATCAGGTAGTCAGAGGTGTGACCAAACTGCTCTTCACACATGATTCGATCCAGGGCCGATAAACCACCCCCTCCCAACTTTTCAGGAATATTCAAGGCATACAAACCCAATTCCTTCGATTTGCCAAAAATAGCCAAGGCTTTGTCTTTGCTCAAAAAGCCCTGATCTTCAAGCTCAGCCTCCAGCGGGTGCAGTTCTTCAGCGATAAAACGACGGATGGTGTCGATCATCATTTTTTGTACGTCGTTAAGTGAAAAATCCATGGTGTGTCTCCTGTTGAACCGTGGTTGATTAAAGATGAATGGTTTGACCGGTCTTGGCTGCATCAGCAATAGCTTCAGTCACGCGCAAGTTCAGCAGGCCGTCACGGGCGCTAACCAAGGGCTCGGCTTCGCCGCGAATCACTGCGCAAAAATGTTCCATTTGGAGTTTCAAAGGGTCATCGCGCACCATGCCAACTACTCCGACCTCAAACTCTTTCCACCAGGACCGGTCTTCGGGGTGGGGGTAAGTCTTCAAGCGCATGGTGGGCACCGACAGGCTGCCGTTGGTGCCGGTAATCACATAGCAATCTTCGTCTTGGTAAGTTGGGTAAACCTTGTTTTCCTGGGAGGTTTGCTCCCAACTGCGCGCACAGGCAGCAGTGTCCGATAGCATGAAGCTGCCCAGCACGCCGCTGGCAAAACGAAGGTTGATAGCTACGCTGTCTTCCACCTCAAAGCCGCGTGTGGCATGGCTGGCAAAGGCCTGCACCGCGACAATGTCGCCGCAGAGCATGCGCAGGTTGTGCACTTCATGAATCATGTTGATCAAGATAGGGCCGGCACCCAACTCCCGCCGCCATGGAGCGCTATCAAAATAGTCATCAGGTTTGAAAAATGTGGCACTACCCATGACGGCAACCAACTGCCCCAATTGCCCGGAATCTATCACCTCTTTGGCCTTGCGCATGATCGGGCTGTGGGCTCGGTGGTGGCCAATCAGCACCTTGGCGCCGGTGGCGTTGACCACCTTCAGCAATTGCTCACCCTGCGCCACGGTGGTGGCAATGGGTTTTTCCAGCAAAATTGACAAACCTGCCTCAATGCATTGCAGCGCTTGTGGCACATGCAGGTGGTTCGGGGTGGCCAGCAGCACAGCATCGGGGTGCTCCCAGGCCAGCAACTCGTCCAGAGAAGCAAACAGTGGCACATTGGCAGCTCGGGCGACAGCAACTGCCGCAGCAGACGGATCAACAATTG
>CAIYNH010000487.1 GCA_903927495.1 uncultured beta proteobacterium | reverse complement strand
CAGTTGCCCGGTGCGCGCTGCGGTGAGCTTGAGGACGCGCTGAAATGCGCCCAGGTCTTGAATCGCCGCAAGCCCGCGTGCATCCCGCTCGGCATAGGTCACCAAATAGCTTTGTAACCACTCAGAGGGCTCCAGTGGCCGGTCATACAAGGCCGGGTAGAAGCCTTTCACCATTTGGTGGGGGTAATCAGTCGCGAGCAAATTCGCGTCACGCAGCTCGGCAATGGAAAGCGGCAGCAACTCGACCAACGCCGTGCGTCCTGCAAGACTTTGCGTCACGCTGGACAACAGCGACAGATTGTGCGAACCGGTCAGAACAAACTGCCCCATAGTCCCAGAGGCATCAACCACGCCCTGCATCTCAGAGAGCAGTTCTGGCGCGTTTTGCGCTTCATCAATGACTGCGCCCTGCGGAAACTGGAGCAAAAAATCTGTGGGCTGACTCCGGGCAAACTCACGCTGCGCTGGTGCCTCCAGAGAAACATAGGGCTTGTCGGCCAACAGGTGTCGCACCAAGGTTGTCTTGCCCGATTGGCGCGGCCCCGTGACCGTAACAACCGGAAAACCCTGAAGGAGCCGAAGCAGGCGCGGTGCAACGTGGCGAGGAATCATGTTTTACATATCCGGATCATTATTCCGAAAGTGTAAACTATTGAACATGAACGACACCACGTTTGACGCGGGCAGGTTGGTGGATCGATTTGCGTTCAAAGTAGCACCAGCCTTTGCAGCGTGGCCATTTTGCTGAGGCCCGAAGTATTTCTGAGCCAGGCTGACCTCCCGCGCTCCACGCCCAGTGCAGCGCGCCTGGGGCATCTGTGTGACTACATGCACGCCCATCTGGATGCTGGACTGACGCTGACGGACCAAAACAATTTCTTGGCGCAGCTGGGTTGGTTTTCTAGGCGCTATAACTTTAGGAGCTGGTTGCGCACGTTCCGCGGGGTCTAGAGGCATAAATCGTGCATATTTCGCCATGATTTAACAGCCACGCCATTGCGTACCATGCTGTCCTCTCCGCCATACACCAGCTGTGCGGGCAAAGCGGCGTCACCTGCGTTACGCGTCCATTTTTTCAGCCCGTCCAAGTAGCCGGTATTGAAGGTCTGGCTGGATTTGACTTCTACCGGCCGCAACTGCGCTCCTTCCTCCAGAACGAGATCCACCTCCTCGCCCGTATTGTTGCGCCAGAAATAGAGGTTGGATGTCAGCCCCAGATTCAACCGCTGTTTCAGGTACTCGCTGATGACAAGATTTTCGAACAAGGCACCCCTTGCGGCGTGGATGGCCAAGTGGTCTGCATCTGCTATGCCCAGCAAATACGCGGCCAGGCCCGTGTCATGAAAATAGAGTTTGGGGGTTTTGACCAAGCGTTTTCCAAAATTTTGGTGGTGCGGCTGGAGCAAAAACACCACATAGCCGGCTTCCAATACAGACAACCATGCCCCAATCGTTTTGTAGGACACCCCACAGTCATTGGCCATGCTGGTCATGTTGAGCAGTTGCCCGCACCGCGCGGCACACATTTTGAGAAAACGCTGAAAAAGGCTGAGGTTTTGTACCTCAACGATCTGGCGTACATCGCGCTCCACATAGGTGGTGACGTAGTTGGCGAACCACTGTGTCGGGGCCAGCGCGCGGTCGTACAGCGGCGGGTATTGCCCGCGCCACAGCAGCGCATCCAGGTTGGGCAGCGCCATCTGCGCCGCTTGCAACTCTTGCACTGAAAACGGCAGTAGTTGCACCAGCCCCACCCGCCCAGCCAGGCTTTGGGTGATGTCTGACAACAAGCCGAATTGCTGCGACCCGGTCAGCACAAACTCTCCCATGCGTGGCTGAGCATCTACGCGAGTCTGCAAGTAGGAAAACAAGGCAGGGCAGCGTTGCGCCTCGTCCACAATTGCGCCCTGCGCGTAACGGGCAAGAAAGCCGCGCGGGTCTTCCTCGGCAAAGGCACGAGTGTCCAAGTCTTCCAGTGACACATAGGGCTTGTCCGGGAAGGTTGAGCGTGCCAACGTGGTCTTGCCAGACTGCCGTGGCCCAGTGATTGCCAGGATAGGAAAGCCTTTGGCAAGACCTTGAAGCGTAACGGAGGCTGTGCGCGGAATCATTTTTACAAATTAGATTTAATTTATCTGAATTGTAAATTATCAAAGCATGCACGCCATTACCGCCTCCAATTTGACGAACTGCCTTCGCGAACCCGCGATCGGCATATTGCTGATCTTCGCCACCTTGGGCAGTTGCCCAGGGTCGACTAGCCAGTATCGAAATCACGAAAGGCATTGCCCGGATGGGTCTGATCCGATTGCGTGATTTCGGAAGTCCTGGTGCAACTACGCCACTAGGTGGCATAATAATGCCATGAAGCGAGTTTTTAAAACCCGTCACTTCAGCCGCTGGACGCGCAAGACAGAGCTGACTGACAAGGCCCTGTGTCGTGCCGTAGAAGAAATGGTGCAAGGCTTGATTGACGCAGACCTGGGTGGTGGCCTCGTGAAAAAGCGCGTCGGCCTTGCAGGTCGCGGGAAAAGTGGTG
>CAIYNH010000486.1 GCA_903927495.1 uncultured beta proteobacterium | reverse complement strand
GCCTTGACGGTGGCGTTTTCGGCAAACGCCATGGGTTGCTGCGCCAGATTCAAGCGCTCGATAACCGCTCCCTGTTGTTTGGCCCAGTCGAGATCGGCAGAAAAGTCGACCAGCTTCTGGTCCACATCGGTGCCACATACGCCACTGCTGCAGCACAAGGCGGGGTCAAATACTTGAATTTTTTTCATGAGATGGCTCGGTTAGGGTGGATTTGATTGGGTGGTCAGAGCGTCAGGGGCATGCCAGGGGCGCGTGCAGCTCGGCACATTGCTCGGGGTGACCCGAGCAGCACTCGGCCGTCAAATAAGCGATCAGTTCCTGCATCAGCGCCAGATTGGCCCGATAGCGTTGGTAGCGCCCCTCTTGTGTTACTGACACCAGCTGTGCGTGGCTGAGCGCCTTGAGGTGAAACGACAGGTTGGTCGGCGGTACCTCCAGGGCGCTGCCAATTTCACCTGCCACCAGGCCGACAGGCCCGGTTTTCACCAGCAGGCGAAATATGTCCAGACGCACGCCCGAGGACAAGGATTCAAAAACGGTGGTTGCAGTGGGTTTGTCCATAAAACCAATCATACAACAACTATTGAACCATTGAATCATTTAAACGCGAAGTGACAACCCAGAGATGCACGCGTTTATTGTTGGCAGCCGGATCCGGGCCTCAAACCACAGACCTGCGCATAGGCCGGAGTTTCAAGCTGCAAAGTGACGTGGCGGATTTCAAAATGTTCGTGCAGTTCATCCTCGGCCTCATGCAGCAGTGCGCTGGTGTCGCGGGCATCAGTCACCAGATGCGCAGTCAGGGCGATCTGACTGGTGCCCATGGCCCACACGTGAAGGTCATGCACAGCGGCCACGCCGGGCAAACCGAGCAAGAGTTTGCGCACGGCTTCGGTATCCACGCTGTCGGGTACGCCGTCAAACAGCAGGTGCAGGCTCTGTTTGAATAAGCCCGACGTGCCCCACAAAATCACGGCGGCAATCAACAGGCTCACCACCGGGTCAAGCCAGACCCAGCCCATCCACAAGGTCAGGGCACCGGCCACCACCACCCCGGCAGACACCAGCGCATCGGCGGCCATGTGTAAAAAAGCGCCACGAATATTGAGGTCATCACCGCCGCGCATGAACAACAAGGCGGTGGCGGTATTGATGGCGATGCCAATGCCCGCAACTACCATGATGGTGACAGCTTGTTCTTGTAGCGAGACATCACCAGACATTAGTCGCCCAATCGCCTCCCAGGCCAGGCCGCCCATGGCCAGCAACAGCAACAAGGCGTTGGCAAAGGCCGCCAGGATGGTGGCGCGCTTGAAGCCGTAGGTATGGCGCGCATTAGGCTGAACCTTGACGGCGAGCGCCCCGGCCCAGGCCAGCACCAAGCCTGCCACATCGCTGAGGTTGTGCCCTGCGTCGGCCAGCAGCGCCAGTGAGTTGATACGCCAGCCGTAGAACGCCTCAATGGCGACAAAAATGATGTTGAGCGTAATGCCAATGGCAAAGGCTCGGTTGAAGTTGGCGGGCGTATGGCTGTGACCGTGGCCACCATGGATATGGTCGTGGTCATGGCTGTGCGCAGGCGTGTGGTCGTGAGAATTGCTCATTGGATAGGCCTGGGTGGATTAAACAAATAGGTCCAGTAGGCAGACCGTGCCTCCAAATGGCGTGACAACCGCATTGTTGCCACCAGTCAAGACGGATTGACGCCTAATAAGTGCCCGGTGAGCTTGCGCGCCACTGGTGCCAGGAAAAAGATCACTGGCACGCCCACCACATAGGCAATGCCAAAGGCTTTCATCCACAAAGCCAAAAAATGATCAGTCAGTCCGACGTTGACAAAAGTGATGACCAGCGTCATCAAGAAAATCATCATCGCACCCATGACGAGCGAGAAAACCAGGTGAAATTTCTTTTGCGGTTGCATGCTGTGTCCCCGTCATTGGCTCAGGCGGCCAGCCACTGTTCAACCTTGTCGCGGCTGGGCACGCCACCGGCGTGAACCACTTTGCCGTTGATGACAACGCCGGGTGTACTCATCACGCCGTAGCCCATGATGTCTTTGATGTCCTCTACCTTGCCAAGCGTGACTGACACACCCTTGGCTTTGGCGACCTGATCAATCAGGGCGATGGTGTTTTTGCAATTAGCACAGCCGGTGCCGAGTACTTTGATGTCCATGGTTTTTCCTTTTTAAAAATAAGAGCACTAAGCGCATACGCAGTAATCGCTAGAGCACAAACTGATACCTAAAAACACTCACTCCAGTTCCATTTCCAGGTACGTCCGGTTGGCCAATTGTGGCAACCACACCTCGACGTGTTTCAGGTGTTTGAACGGGGAAGCGTCAAAACTCTTGACCGCTGTGCTGATGTCGGTTCCAGCCTCAACCGCCTTGCCCATGTGGGCACGCAAGGCCGCCAGCAGCTTGCCTGTGTCGCGCTCAGCCTGTGCCAGGTCGGTGATCTTGCCGTGTCCCGGTACCACCACTTTGGGCTTGAGCGCCTGTAATGCCTCAAAACTGTTCAGCCAAGCTTTGGTTTTGCTCACTGCGTGCAGACCCAGTATGCGATCCACATAAACCACATCGCCGGTAAAGACTACACCGGTGGCGGGCAAAAACACCATCGTGTCACCAGGAGTGTGGCCACCATTGCGATGCACAAATTGCAGCTTCACGCCGCCCAGTTCCAGTGTGTTGTCGGGCCCTTGAAGTCAGCGCGTGGGGTACACCGCTTGGGTGCCGTCCTGCTTATCTTTGAGCACCGGGGCGTTGGTCTTTAAGTGTTCAGATCCACGCGCTTGCATGTCAGTCTTTGCATTGACATGAGCGATGATCTCGGCTCCCTGCGCCTTGAAATAGCCATTGCCCAGCCAGCGATGATCTTGCCCACCGGTGTTGATGACCCAAGTGATCGGTTGGTCTGTGACCTTTTTAGCCGCCTCGGCTATCTTGGCGCCCGTCTTGAAGGTGGCTCCGGCGTCGATCAACACTGCACCCTCAGACGTGACCACCAGACCAAGATTGGCGTTGAGTGCCTCATTGCCGTAAGTGCGGCCCTCGGTGTCGCCCACATAAGCATAGACGTTGGTGGCGATTGGCGTGAACACGATGTCGACGGCCCAGGCGGGCACGATCAAGGCAGTGCTCAGCAAGGCGGCGGCGAATCGGCGCAAAGGCATTGTCATAGGGTGTCCAAGGATGGTTTGAAAAATCAGTCACTCAAATGCAATTTCACAGCACTGCGTTAAAAACAAAACCCACTATCAGAATGCCAGTGGCCACCACCCCGACAAAGGTGGCAATCAGGCGGACCTTCAGCACTTTGCGCAGTATGATCATTTCCGGCAATGACAGTGCAATCACACTCATCATGAACGCCAGCACCGTGCCTAAGGCCGCGCCCTTGGCCAGCAGCGCTTGCACGATGGGGATGATGCCCGCCGCGTTGGTGTACATCGGCACGCCAATCAGCACTGCCAGCGGCACGCTCCACCAGGCATCCTTGCCCATGAAACTGGCCATGAAGTCTTGCGGCACGTAACCATGAATGCCTGCGCCAATGGCAATGCCAGCCAGGATGTAGGGCCAGACCTTGCCAACAATCTGGCGCACCGCAGCAAAACCGGCATCCAGTCGGTCTGCTAGCGTGCTCTGGCCGACCTCAAACCCTGCAGACATCTTGGGCATGTCGCGCACCCAGTCTTCCAGATAGGCTTCCATCTTCAGGCGTCCAATCGTCCAGCCCGCCACAATCGCCACACTCAGCCCCAGGCCAAGGTACAACAATGCCACCCTCCAGCCAAACAGCCCAAACAGCAGGGTCAGAGCCACTTCGTTGACCATGGGTGCCGAGATCAGAAACGAAAACGTCACCCCCAACGGCACACCGGCCTGGACAAAACCGATGAACAAAGGCACCGCCGAGCAACTGCAAAAGGGGGTCACGATGCCCAAGCTGGCTGCCATCACATTGGCCGCGCCCTCACTGCGCCCGGCCAGCAGCGCGCGGGTGCGCTCGGGTGTGAAGTAGCTGTTGATCATGCCCATGACAAAAACCACGCCGGTCAGCAGCAGCAAGACTTTTGGAGTGTCATAAAAAAAGAACTGCAGCGCACCCCCCAGGTGGCTGGCCCGGTCCACCGGCAGAGCCGCAACCAGCGCTTCAGCAGCCGGTTCCAACACGTTGTAGAGCGCTAACCAAACGATGGCGGCTAAAACCAGGAACAAAACGGGCTGGCGCGTGGACCAGGGTTTGCGAGAAAGGGTCAGAGTATTCATGCTAGTGAAGACGCTGACAGAGCTCAAAAGACGCAGTTTTTTAACAAATTTATGTGATGTAGTTCTCTATCCCTTTTACATCAATCGTATGAAGCTATGATTTATATAGCAGACATATCAATTGCATACCGCACATTCAGATACATCACTGGCGACGCATAAAATCAATAAATGTCAAACCACGAACCTGCCCCATTGCTGCAAGCCTGGCAGAGCCCTCGTACTGAACCAGCCTGGTTGCGGGATTCGCCGATGGCACCAGCCAATCAGACCCGCCGATCAAGCCCGCCTTGGTTGTGGATTGCCCTGTGGGTGGTCTATTCGTTGGCAGCGTTGGGGTACTTTGGCTACCAGAGTGCCTTGCAGGGCCTGATTTGTCGGGCCTGACCGCCCCCTGCTGGATCCACTCTGAATGACTTTTCCATGGTTTACCGCTGAAGCGGCCTTCGATCTGCTGCTCAAACCTTACCGGGTGCGTGCTGACCGCATCATGGTCGGCATGAATGTATTTTTGCTGGTCGTGTGTCTGGCCCTGGCACCGCTGTACAACACCTGGCTGGAAGTTTTTCTGATCGGTTTACCCACCCTGCTGCTGTCCTGGCTGCTGGTGCGCCGCCATGCAGGGGAACTGAGCACACGGGTGTTCATGGCCAGTGCCTTCATGGTCTTTACCGGCTTGATCATCCACCAGAACGGCGGGGACATCGAGGCCCACTTTTCCGCCTTTGGCCTGATTAGTGTTTTGCTGTACTACCGCGACTGGCGCACCATCATTGCGGCCACCGTGGTGATTTACCTGCACCACCTCATACTGGGTTACGTACAGACCCTGGGTGTGCCTATTTACGTGTTTGACACCCCGCAATTCTGGCGGCTTTTTGCCATCCACGTAGCTTATTTCCTGCCTTTTGTGGGCATGATGGCTTACTTGGCCGTCTGGCTGCGCCGTGACGCATTTGAGAGCCAGCATGTAATTGCACTGGCCGAACGCATCGTGCAAGGCCACTTGATTGATGACGAATCAGTGGTGCAGCAGAGCCAGCACAGTCCCTTGCTCAGTGCCGTGCTGAACATGAAAAACCGCCTGCTCGATTTGCTGCGTGTCATGCCGGTGGCGGCTGCCGTGATCCGTATCGACACCCAAAGCATCGTCAACGTCAATGCCGCATGGGGCCGCACCTTTGGCCCTATGCCGGATGAACACACCCGTTTTGGTGAATGGCCGATTTGGGCCGATCCCAAAACCTGGGCGGAACTGATGCAAAACCTGCAGCAAGCCCGACAAAAACTGCTGGACAAAGTAGAGGTGGTGCTGCGCAAAACCGATGGCACCCCCATGCTGTGTGAGTTGTCCTTGATCCTGCACGAAGACGTGGTGCCTGAAATGGCCATTCTGACAGTGGAAGACATCACTCAGCGGCGCAAAACCGAGGACACTTTGCAGCGACTGGCCTTGCGCGACATGCTCACCGATTTGCCCAACCGGGCCAGTTTGGCGCAAAACCTTGCTCTGGCCTGGCAGCAGTGGCGCACCCAAAACACACCATTTGCCGTCATGATGATGGATCTGGATGGTTTTAAACCCATCAACGACCGCCACGGGCACGATGTGGGTGACGCGGTGCTGCGTGTGGTTGGCGCCCGCTTGTTGCGCATCAACCGCAGCGGCGACTTTGCCGCTCGGCTGGGTGGTGACGAGTTTGTGGTGGTTTTACATGACTGCGCCAGTGAGGACGCTGCTGCCCAGGTGGCACAACGCATCATTGACACCATAGCCCAGCCGATTCAGCTCCAGGCCAGCCCCTTGACATTGCAGGTAGGAGCCAGTGCGGGCGTGACCCAAGTGGATGGGGATACGCCTGACAGCGACAGTTTGCTCAAACATGCGGACCTGGCTCTGTACGCCGCCAAACATCAGGGCAAAAACCGGGTCGTGCGCTTTTCAACGTTGCCAGATCCCAAGGTCTCCGCCTAGTGGCTGTGCCAGAATTAATGCCGAATCAGCCTCCAGCCCTTTTATTGCTTTCGCAAAAAGCTATATATTAGATAGCTAGCGAATCATCCTGCGTTAGGGCGTGGAACAAAATCTTCTACCTGTCCGAGGGGATTGAGTTGCACCTGACACACCTGACTCATGTGGGCATGCAAGCGTTGCCGGGCACGTTGCAGGCGAGATTTGGCGGCGCTCAGTTTGAGGCCCTTGAGCTGCGCATACTCAGCCTGCCCCATGCCCTGCAAATCACACAGGGTGATCGCCTCGCGGTCTGGCGCGCTCAATTCTGACAACACGCGTGGCAAGCAGGCCGTCAGCGCATCCACAGCATCGGGTTCGTCGATGTGTGCCACCAAGTCTTCGGGCAACTCCACCAGATGCCGTGCCAGCCGCAGTTGGTCGGCCAGCAGGTTGCGCGCCACTTCGAACAACCAGGCGCGGGCGTTCTGCACATCACAAAAGCGCTGGCCTTGGCGCAGCGCCTTTAAAAACAGCTCTTGCAGCAGGTCGTCGGCTACCGCGGTGCTGTCCACGTGGTGGCGAAACCAGCCCCGCAGTTCATTGGCATGTGCGGCCCAGGCGGTGGTGAGGCAGTTCATCAGTTTTTAAAAAGAATTAGCATTCAGCCGATGTTCAAATTGGGTTAGTAGCTACGAAAACCATTTAAAAGTGCGTACAGCTATATCTCAGGCACTGATCTCAAGCCGTTTCATTTTTTCCCATAGCGTTTTGCGAGAGATGCCCAGCACATCGGCGGTTTTGCCAACGCTCCCCTCGCAATGGGTCAATACCTTGCGAATGTGCCCACGTTCAGCGTCCTCCACTACCACATGCAGGCTCGCCATGACGCCTGGCGCATGGGTCACCAGGCTGTCTCCTACCCGCGCCGGGCCAGTGGGTGCCATGGGCTTGTCAAGAATGCCACTGTCACTTAGCACCACGGCATGTTCAAGATAGGCGCGCAGCTCTCGCACATTGCCGCGCCAGGAACGCGCCATCACGTCACGCAAAAACACCTCAGACATGGCAATCGGGGTGCCATGTTCTGCTGTAATTTGTTTCAGGATGAGTTCGGTCAACCAGCGAATGTCCTCTGGACGATCGCGCAGCGGTGGTATTTCGATCCGAATCACTGCCAGCCGGTAAAACAGATCTTCGCGAAACTTGCCGGCTAGCATGTCGGCGTACAAATCGCGGTTGGTGGCGGCAATGATACGAAAGTCGCTGTGGGTGGTGCGCTCTGAACCCAGCCTGAAAAAACAGCGCTCTTGCAGCACACGCAGCAATTTGGCCTGCATGCTGGCAGGCAGGTCGCCCACTTCGTCAAGAAAAAGCGTGCCACCGTCCGCACGTTCGACAAACCCCTTGTGCGCGCGCTGAGCACCGGTAAACGCGCCTTTTTCATATCCGAAAAACTCTGCTTCCATCATGGACTCGGGCACAGCGGCGCAGTTCACGGGTACAAACACGCCCTTTTTGCTGCGCACGTCCAGGTTGTGGATCATCTGGGCGACCACTTCCTTGCCGACACCCGACTCGCCGTTCACCATAACCGACGTTTTTTGTCGGGATAACTTGTGCACCAGTTCTTCCACCCGTCGCATGGCCGGAGAAATGCCAAGCATCGTGCTGCCAGTGGCCAAGTGGGTGAACATACATTCCATCACCGCAGACACCAGTTTCTCGGTATCAAAGGGCTTGGTCAAATATTCGCGCGCACCGGCCTGCAATGCGCCAACCGCATCATTCACACTGCCATAACCGGTCAGGAAAAACCACGGTAACTGCCTGCTGGCTGTGGGCAATTGCACAAACCATTCAGTGGCCAGTCCGTCAGGTAAGCGCACGTCGCTCACCACAGCGCCCCAAACCATATCGATTTGCAGTTGTGCCTCGGCCAACCGTCGAACCCAGACCACTTTAAGACCTTCAAGCTCAAAGCGTTGTACCAGGGATTCGCCCAAAATCAGGTCGTCTTCAATCAGCAGCAGGTTTTTGGTGATCATTGCGGGTCAGGTTGGGGAGCCAGAAAGTCAAGGCAGTTGCAAAAGCTGGGGGGATCAAGGTGGCAGAGGCTGCAGAAAAGCCGCCGCCGTAGCGCACAGCAAATTCCTGGCAAATCCACAGACCAAAGCCGTGCGGATCGTTGCGGTCTTCTGCATGAAGGCGTTGCTGTAGGTCAACTTGAGACAAGTGGCTACCGGTGTTGAGCAGTTCGAAGCTAACCTTGAGGGCGTCGGTGCTCAGGCGGGCATGAACCTTGCCAGCACGACCCGCAGCCTTGATGGCGTTGAGCAGTAGATTAAGCATGACTTGTCGAAACACCGTGGAAGGCACACACAAGTCTGAGCGTTTGTCCAGCTCAGAGGTGATCGTGACAAAGTGCTGAGTGGCGGTGGCTCGCGCCAGCGTGATGACGTCGTCCAAATCATCTGGGGTCATGCAGCGGTCTTCAACTTTGGCTTGCGGCAACAGTGCCGTTGTCATAATGCGGATCTGTTGCAGGCCACGCTCGATCAGGTCCAGGCTACGCTCCCGGGTCTCTGGCACATCTCCATGCAGGCGCAATGTGCGCGTAGCCGTAATCAGGCCGGCCAGCGGATTGTTGATTTCGTGGGCAACCGCAGCGGTGATTCGGCCCACCGCTGCCAGTCGCTCGGCCGACAAGGCGCGCTGGGCATTCGCCTGCGCGGCAGAAGTCTCGATCAATAACTGGCGCACCGCGCCCGCAATGCGGTTGAGTTCGGGGTCTTGAACCTGGGGCAGCAGCAACTGAAGTTGCGATGCATCGGCATGACCAATTTGCGCGATGCAATCGGCGGTTTGTGCAATGGGGCGCGCCATGCGCCGCCCCAACAACCAGCCCAACGGCACCAGCACCACAATAGCCAGGGCTGCGCCAATCAAAGCGGGTGTGGACAGCGCAGCCCAATCGGGTGCAAATGCGTCGGCATCGACTTCGGCAAATACATAACCAATGACCTGATCGTCGTCGCTTCGAATGGGTTCGATGCGAGTCATGGCACCATCGGCCGAAGTCAGGGTTCTGGGTCGGGTGGCATCACTGACCGTTGGCAGCAGGCGGCCATTGATCAATCGCCCCAGTGCCTGCTCGCCGGTCGGCAGGCGACTGGGGTCGGATCCGGCCAAAAAGCGGCCCTGGGTATCCAACAGTGCCGCGCGCGACTGGCCTTTGCCGGTTTGCGGCAACAATGCGGCAGTGTTGCGCAGCAATGTAAAGGCACGCCAGGTGTCGTCTTGCGCCAAGAGGGGCTTGCCTTGCGCCACTAGCAGATCAACCACGCGCTGCACGGTGCTGACGATCTCGAGCCGTGCTGAACGCGCAGAAATTTGCGCCGCCACCACACTGACGAGCAAAACCGACAGGGTAACGGCCAACGCAAGGCCCAGCGGTATCTGGATGCGGTAGGGCAGGCGTGGCAGCATCGGTAATGCTTGCGACTAGGCCCGCACCGTGCCCACGCTGGACGCCAGTGCCTTGATGGGCTCAAAAATGGCTGCGTCAGATTTGGAAAACCCGCTCAGGTTCAAGGCTTTGAGCAGACTCATGCCCTGGGAGTCCAGGACCATTGCCTGCAATGCCGACCCCAGCAATGCCAGCGCCGGATTGCTGTCGTCTTGTCTGGCAACAATGGGCGGAAACGCGTACCAGTCGGAGCGCCACACCACCTGGGTCTGAGCAACTGCCGCCATTTTTTGCAGATGCATGGTGTCCCAAACATAACCATCAATGCAACCAGCTTGCGCCAACCCCGAAGCCACGGCCTCTGCCACATTGCGGTGACCATGGGCAAAAAAGGCACGACGTAGATCTCTGGTCGTAAGGCCGACGGCGCGCAGTTGCGCCTGTGCCACCAGCCAACCTGAGTTGGACAGCGGATCCGAGTAAGCCAGTACACGCTGCCTGAGGTCGCCCCAGCCTGTCAATGCAGCGTGTTGACCGCCGATTAAATAAGCCTGATAAGACGGTTTGCCGTTGAAATGTGGCGTGACGATCAGTCTCAACTGGCTCTGATGCAAAACATAGGGATAGCCGCAGATCCATGCTGCATCCAGCTGCCCTGAAAACAGCAAATCCAAAATGTTTTGGTAGGCCTCGCGCGCCACAAACACCACGGGTACACCCATACGCGCACCAAGGTAGTCGCTCCAACGCGTCAGAAAAGCGGACTGATCGGCCAATATCACTGCGGTCAGTCCGATGCGCAGGGGTGTTGAGTCACTTTTTTTGAAGGATTGAGCTCGGGTACGCACCTGCACCAAGGCGCTTGCGGCTGCAAATTTAACCAAGGTTCTGCGTTTCATGGACTCTCATTCAACAAGCAAGAATTTTGTGAGTGCATTGTAGATTACGATTTCGTAACATATTCTCTAAGTACAAACCCGCAATATGTTACGTTTTAGTTACGTCTTGATCGTCAATCACGCTTCAAATATCATGTAACCAATTGATTTATATCATTTGTTGTTCAAATGAGTTGATTGGCACAGCTGTTGCGAATGATCCAAGTCGATCAACCACAACAGGAGACAGTATGGAAGATATGAAGGTAGGCCGCCGGTTCTTTTTGAAATCAGGCGGGGCAGCAGCAGCCGTTGCAGGCTCGGTCGTGATTCCGATTCACAACGCCAACGCCGCCACCCCCACCAATGCCGCTGCGGCAAGTAGCACCGCGCTGGACTACCCCAGCAAGGCAGTCGGCAAGGTGGCAGGTATGCCCCTGAACGAGGCGGTCAGTTTCAACTATCCGGATGACAGGTCGATGTGTTATGCCATCCGTATGGGAACAGCTGTACCCGGCGGCGTAGGCCCGAACAGCGACATCGTCGCCTACAGCGCCATGTGTACCCACATGGGTTGCCCGCTGCAATATGACGGTGCCAGCCGTACCTTCAAATGTGGCTGCCACTTCTCGATTTTTGACCCCGAGCAGCACGGCCAGATGGTCTGTGGTCAGGCGACTGAAAACTTGCCTGTGATCAAGCTCAGCTACGACGCCAAGTCAGATACCGTTCACGCGGTGGGCGTCGATGGTTTGATTTATGGCCGCCAGTCCAACATTCTTTAAGGAGCACAAACATGTCAACCAACATCAATGACCGTATTGCGCTACCGACCAAGGATGCTCAAAAATCTAACATGACCTGCCACTTTTGTATCGTGGGCTGTGGTTACCATGTCTACAAATGGGATGCCAACAAAGAAGGTGGACGTCCGGCTGACCAAAATGGTTTGGGTATCGACTTCACCCAGCAGGTGCCGCCCATGGCCATGTGCATGACCAAGGCCATGACCAACACCATCACCGACAGGGCTGGTAAACGCTGGAACATCATGGTGGTGCCAGACAAGGAATGTGTGGTCAACAACGGTTTGTCTTCCACCCGAGGTGGACGCATGGCCAGCTACATGTATTCACACGACGGTGTCGGTCGGGAGCGACTGAAAACACCGCGTGTGTTCAAAGGTGATCAGTGGTTTGATACCGGCTGGGAAAACGCCATGGCGCTTTACGCTGGCTTGACCAAGAAGATTCTCGACAACGACGGCCCCTCCGGTCTGGTCTATGACTGCTTTGACCATGGCGGTGCTGGCGGTGGCTTCGAGAACACATGGGGCACCGGAAAACTAATGTTTTCTGCGTTGCAAACACCCATGGTGCGCATTCACAACCGACCGGCTTACAACTCAGAGTGCCATGCCACCCGTGAAATGGGTGTTGGCGAACTCAATAACAGTTATGAAGACGCTCAGCTGTCAGACACCATTTTCTGCATTGGTGCCAACCCGTATGAAACCCAGTCCAACTACTTTCTGAACCACTGGATTCCGAACCTTACAGGTGTGAGTGTGGAGAAGAAGCAAAAGCGGTTTCCCAAAGAAACGGCTGCTGCTGCAAAGGTCATCATTGTGGACCCACGTCGCACCGCCACCGTGGCCATTAGTGAGCAAGTGGCAGGCAAAGAAAACGTGTTGCACCTGGACATTGAGCCAGGCTCTGACACCGCTTTGTTCAATACCTTGTTTACCTATGTGGTGGCTCAAGGCTGGCACAACAAAGATTTCATTGCCAAACATACCCATGGCTTTGATGATGCCGTCAAAACCAACCGAATGAGCTTGGAAGAGGGCTCCAAAGCCACGGGCATCCCGGTGACCAAGCTCAAGCAAGCAGCTGAGTGGGCTTACAAGCCCAAGGCATCCGGCCACGCCCCGCGCACTTTCCATGCCTACGAGAAAGGCATCATCTGGGGTAACGACAACTACAACATCCAGAGTTCTTTGGTGAGCTTGGTGCTGGCAACGCAGAACGTGGGTCGCCGTGGCACGGGCGTTTGCCGTTTGGGTGGTCACCAAGAGGGCTACACCCGTCCACCCTACCCGGGTAATAGCAAAATCTACATCGACAAGGAAATCATCAACGGCAAGGGTCTGATGTACACCATCTGGGGCACCAACCCGTTCCAGACCACTCTAAACGCCGAAGAACACCGCACTGTGCTTCGCCGCCGCGCTCGCATTGTGAATGATGCGATTTCGCGCGCCAAAGGTGTGAGCACCGAACAGTTGGTGGACATCATTTACAACGCCTGCAAATACCAGGGCGGCCTGTTCGTGGTGTCAATGAACCTTTACCCAACGGTGGTGGCCGAAGATGCTCACATGCTACTGCCTGCAGCGCAGCCGGGTGAAATCAACCTGACTTCCATGAATGGCGAACGCCGCTTGCGCTTGTCTGAAAAATTCATGGACCCACCTGGCACAGCCAAAGCAGACTGCCTGATTGCCGCTGAAATCGCCAACACACTGAAGGCGATGTACAAAAAAGAAGGCAATGCGGCCATGGCCAAACGTTTTGAAGGTTTTGACTGGAAAACCGAAGAAGATGCCTTCAACGACGGTTTCCGCCGTGCCGGTCGTCCAGGGGTGGAGCCCATCGACAGCCAGGGTGGAGACACCGGCTATCTGGCCACCTACGCGTTGCTGCGTAAGGCCGGTAACAATGGCGTGCAGTTACCCATCCAGAAGGTCGAGGGCGACAAGCTCATTGGCACTGAAATCCATTACGCCGACAACAAGTTTGACACCAAAGATGGCAAGGCTTCATTCAAACCAGCACCCTACACCGGTCTACCGGCCCGCGTGTTGGAGCAAAAGAACAAACACGCCTTCTGGATCAACAGTGGCCGCGCCAACGAAGTCTGGCAAACCGCTTACCACGACCAGTACAACACTTTTGTGCGTGACCGTTACCCCATGGCATTCATCGAAATGAACCTCGAAGATGCCAAAAAAATGGGGGTTACAGGCGGCGATGTAGTGGAGGTCTTCAATGACTTTGGCAGTACCTATGCGATGGCCTACCCCATCAAAGCGCTCAAGGCAGGGCAAACCTTCATGCTGTTTGGCTACGTCAAAGGTGTGCACGGCGACGTGGTGACTGACTGGGTTGACCGCAATGTTGTACCGTATTACAAAGGCACCTGGGCCAGCATCAAGCGCGTGGGCAGCGTTGACGAGTACAAAGCCAGCGTTTCATTCAAAGATCGTCGGATTGGCTGAGTTGCATTTGTTGGCGCAGGGGGCTGAATGCCCCCTTTTTCGATATCTGAAAAATCGCCCATTCATTTGAAAGTTAAACTGAATGAACCAGTCAGAAGGTATTGAATTTGCCAGCACGCTGATTCACACCCGCCAGCACGTTGCCCCACGCCGATTGGTCGAGCCGGGGCCGACAGAGCAGCAGTTGCAGAACATCCTTGGTGCAGCTTCAGCTGCCCCTGACCATGGTCAACTATTGCCCTGGCGATTTGTCGTGGTGGCCGGTGACAGGCGTGAACTGCTGGCGAATGTGTTTGCCCTGGCGTTGCTTGACCGCGATCCACAGGCTACCACTGAACAAATCGACAACGCCCGTGAAAAGGCTCACCGGGCTCCTTTCTTGATGTTGGCAATAGCCAAGCTGGCGGGTAGTACCCCTGAGCGCGATGCCAAACGGGTCGAAGCCGGTGAACTGGCGGTCACCGATGCAGAGCGTCTGGTATCTCTTGGCTGCGCCGTTCAAAACGTGCTGCTGATGGCACACACCATGGGTTTTGGCTCGGGGCTCACCAGTGGTCAAGCCATGAACTCTCCCAGACTGCGCAGCTTGTTTGGTTTGCTTGAGCACGAAATTGCGGTGTGCTGCATCAACCTTGGCACCGTGTCGAAGTCCAAACCTGCTCGTCTGCGTCCAGATGTATCAGCGTTTGTTGGATGGTTGTAGCATTTTGAGGTTTATACCAAGGCAGCTGCTGTTACCTTCAATGGATGTCAGGCTATCGTATTCTTCAGATAGTCATTAAAGTGTTGCCGGGGCACCCTGCTACTGTTTTTCTGAGCTGAATGGATAATGCCGGTTGCTCAAAACAACCATAGCAGGGCAACACTTGTCAGCCGAAACTGTCACACTCAACCTGATCGAATCCCACCTCTGGGAATCCGCCAACATCCTGCGCGGCCCGGTAGATGCCGCCGACTTCAAGACCTACATCTTCCCGCTGCTGTTCTTCAAACGCATCTGCGATGTTTGGGATGAGGAGTACCAGGAGATCGTTGACGAAACCGGTGACGAGCAGTTGGCCTGGTTCCCAGAGTCTCATCGCTTCCAGATCCCAGAAAACTGCCACTGGAACGACGTTCGCACCAAAGCAATCAATGTCGGTACGGCTCTGCAAGTCGCCATGCGGGAGATCGAAAAGGCTAACCCGGACTCTTTATATGGTGTCTTTGGCGATGCCCAGTGGTCTAACAAAGACCGACTGTCTGATCCCCTGCTCAAAGACCTGATTGAGCACTTCTCCAAGCTGTCGTTCGGCAACCACAACGTCAACTCTGATCTGCTCGGTGATGCCTACGAGTACCTGATCAAGAAATTTGCCGATGCCACCAACAAGAAAGCTGGCGAGTTTTACACGCCGCGCAGTGTGGTGCGGCTGATGATTGAAATGCTCGACCCGCGTGAGGGAGAAACCATCTACGACCCGGCTTGCGGTACCGGCGGTATGTTGCTCGCCGCCGTTCAACACGTGAAAGACACCCATGGCGATGTCAAACGGCTGTGGGGAAAGCTATTTGGTCAGGAGAAAAACCTCACCACCTCGTCCATCGCGCGGATGAACTTGTTCCTGCACGGCATTGAGGATTTTCAGATCGTGCGCGGCGACACCCTGCGCAACCCAGCGTTTTTCGATGGCGACCGCCTGGCCAATTTCGACTGCGTCATCGCCAACCCGCCGTTTTCACTGGAAAAGTGGGGTGAAGAGCAATGGGTCAACGACCCGTTTGGCCGCAACTTCGCAGGTCTACCTCCCTCCAGCTCAGGCGACTTTGCCTGGGTGCAGCACATGGTTAAGTCGATGGCCGAGGTCAAAGGACGCATGGCCGTCGTGCTGCCGCAGGGCGCACTGTTTCGCAAAGGTGCGGAAGGCGCGATTCGCCAGAATCTGCTGGAAATGGATTTGATCGAAGCAGTGATCGGCCTGGCACCCAACCTGTTCTATGGCACCGGACTGGCGGCTTGCATATTGGTGCTGCGAAAGAAGAAGTCCGTAAAGCGGCGCAAAAAGATCATGATTGCCGACGCATCCCGTCTGTTCCGGCGTGGCCGTGCGCAGAACTACCTGGAGCCTGAGCAGGCGCTGGAAATTCAACAGTGGTTCGAGAAATTCCAAGATGTGCCGGACGCGGTGCGCATCGTCAGCCTTGACGACATCAAGTCTGAGGACTGGACGCTCAACATTTCGCGCTACGTGCTGCCTCCCTTGCAGGAGGACATTCCACCACTGCCCGAGGCCATCGCAGCATTTAAGGATGCTCTCACCCGCTGCCGTGAAGCCGAAATTCGGTTTGCCACGGTGATGGAAAAAGGAGGTTGGCTGCAATGAGCACACGCATCACCCAACAAGAACTCGAAAGCTACCTCTGGGGTGCCGCCGTACTGCTGCGCGGCCTGATTGACGCTGGCGATTACAAGCAGTTCATTTTTCCGCTGCTGTTTTACAAGCGCGTTGCCGATGTTTGGGAAGAGGAGTACCAAGCAGCTGTTGCAGACACAGGCGGCGATTTGTCGTATGCCAAGTTCTCAGAAAACCACCGCTTTCAGATCCCTGACGGTGCGCACTGGAACGATGTGCGTCAAACCCCGAAAAACGTGGGTGCCGCCATTCAACGCGCCATGCGTGCCATCGAATCGGCCAACCCCGACATGCTGGATGGCATCTTTGGTGACGCGCCGTGGACCAACCGTGAACGCCTGCCCGACGAAACGCTGAAGAACCTGATAGAGCATTTCTCGACCCAAACCCTGTCTGTGGCCAGCGTGCCTGAAGATGAGTTGGGCAATGCCTACGAATATCTGATCAAGAAGTTTGCAGACGACTCCGGCCACACAGCGGCAGAGTTTTACACCAACCGCACCGTTGTCCACCTGATGACGCAATTGCTGGCTCCGAAGCCTGGCGAGTCAATTTACGACCCCACCTGTGGCACTGGCGGCATGCTGATCTCTGCGCTGGACGAAGTCAAACGCTCTGGCGGCGAGTACCGCACGCTCAAGCTCTATGGGCAAGAGCGCAACCTGATCACCTCCAGCATTGCGCGCATGAACCTGTTCCTGCATGGCGTGGAAGACTTCGCAATCATCCGGGGCGATACGCTGGCGGACCCCCGGCACATTGAAGGCGACCGCCTTCGGCAGTTCGATGTCATTCTGGCTAACCCACCCTATTCCATCAAGCAGTGGGATCGTGAGGCGTGGACGCAAGACAAATGGGGGCGCAACTTCTTTGGCACCCCGCCACAAGGCCGGGCTGACTATGCGTTTCAACAGCACATTTTGGCCAGCCTGGCCGATAAGGGGCGCTGCGCGGTGCTGTGGCCGCATGGGGTGTTGTTCCGCAATGAAGAACAAGCCATGCGTGGCAAGATGATTGAGCAGGACTGGGTCGAGGCCGTCATTGGCTTGGGGCCGAACCTGTTTTACAACTCCCCCATGGAGTCTTGCGTGGTGGTCTGCAACCGCAAAAAGCCCGCCAAGCGCAAAGGCAAGGTCATCTTCATCGACGCGGTAAACGATGTCACCCGCGAGCGGGCGCAGAGCTTTTTGAAGCCTGAGCACCAGAAGCACATTCTGGAAACCTTTAAGACCTTTGCGGACGTACCCGGCTTTGCCAAGGTGGCGACCCTGACCGAGATCAACGCCAACGCTGGCAACCTGTCGATTCCGATGTACGTCAAGCGCCTGGCCGCCGCTGCCAGTCTGGACAGCAATGGGCAACCGGCTTCATTGCAATCGTCGTGGGCGCAGTGGCAAACCGAAGGACGGGCATTCTGGCTGCAGATGGATGTGCTTGTTGAAAGCCTTGATGAACTCGTCATTGACACCTTGCATTGCAAATAATTTTTTACCTATCAGGTAAACTTTGATACTATTGGAGACTTCTTGGAGATTAACTTTAATGACAAGAATGTCCGCGAGCTGTGTGAAAAAAAGGCTGTGGCGGTCAAAAAGCTCGGGCCACTGTGCGCCCGGAAGTTACGGTCCAGGCTTGATGACCTGGACGCTGCTGAGCGAGTTTCTGACTTGGTCGCGGGCAACCCACACCCTTTGAAGCGTGACCGGTTAGGTGAATTCGCTTTGGATCTGGCAGGTGGATACAGGTTGACGTTTAAGTCAGCAAATGATCCCGTTCCTCGCTACGAGGATGGCGGCATTGACTGGACGCAGGTGACTATTGTTTGTATTGAATTCATTGGGGATTACCATGACTGAGCTGAATGCTCCTTACGCACCAGACTGGGTCTCTCCTCCTGGCGACACTATTCTTGACATCATTGAAGAGCGCAATTGGAGCCAAGCTGAGTTAGCGGCACGCTTGGGTTACAGTGAAAAGCATGTAAGCCAGTTGGTGAACGGCAAGGTGCCGTTGTCAGATGAAACCGCCATGCGACTAGAGCGTGTTCTTGGTAGTAAAGCAGGTTTCTGGCTGGCCCGGGAGGCCAAATATCGCGAACACTGCGCGCGACTTGAATCTGAGCGTGCCCATGTTGGATGGGTTGAATGGCTGGACTGCCTGCCGCTTAAGGCGCTGATGGGTGCCGGCGCTATCCCAAAAACAACCATACACGCCAAAAACAAACCAAGTCTTGTTGATGCATGCCTGCGGTTTTTCGGTGTAGCCAGCCCGCAGGAGTGGCGAAATCACTATGGTGCAATGGAGGTCTCCTACCGCCGTAGTCGTCAAGATCAAAGCGATGTTGGTGCCATTTCTGCTTGGCTGCGTCTTGGGGAACAGCGTGCCGAAGTGTCGGATGGCCCTAAATATGACAAAGCCAAATTTGAAAAGGCGCTCAAATCGATTCGTGCGCTAACCAATGAATCTCCAGCAGCCTTTGAGCCACGTATGCGCAAATTGCTGGTTGATGCAGGTGTGTCGTTTGTCATGGTTCCGTCTATTCCTGGCGCGCATGTGAGCGGTGTTGCACGCTGGCTTAACCCCACCCGGCCATTGATCCAGTTGTCTTTGTATGGAAAAACCAATGACAAGTTTTGGTTTACCTTTTTCCATGAAGCGGCGCACATTCTGTTGCATGCCACCAGTCAAGTCGACAAAAAGTCGGTTTTTCTCGATGACCCTAACGCGAGCCATACAGACGATCCGAAAGAAGTTGAGGCCAACCAATGGGCCGGCGACTACATCATTCCCCGCCAATATGCAGATGGGCTTGCAGGATTAAAAACCAAAGCCGCCGTTGTCGCCTTTGCAGAACAGGTTGACGTGCATCCTGGCATCGTGGTTGGACGCTTGCAGCATGACAAACTGATATTGCCCTCCTGGATGAACGATTTGAAAGTCAGCTTCAGCCTCACGAAGGAGGAGCATGTTTGAAGGCTTGCAACAATCCAGGCTTTCAATCGCTATCAAAGAAATAGCTGCTTGCGCACATGGCACGGGGGCTAGAGGCCAGATTTATGCATAAAACCAAGAATACAGAGAGCCTCAAAGCTGGCTGGCGTCGCGTGAAGTTTGGCGACGTGGTTCAGTTGTCTAAGGCGCGTTGCGCTGACCCTCTCGCCGATGGTGTGGAGCGATACGTTGGTCTGGAGCACTTGGAGCCAGGCGACTTGCGGATTCGCAATTGGGGCAATGTTGCCGACGGTGTCACTTTCACCAGCATCTTCCAACCCGGGCAGGTGCTTTTCGGCAAGCGTCGCGCTTACCAGCGTAAGGTGGCGGTGGCGGACTTTTCTGGTGTGTGTTCAGGCGACATCTATGTGTTTGAGAGCCAAGATGCATCCAAACTGCTACCCGAGTTGCTGCCGTTCATTTGCCAGACTGATGCATTTTTTTATCACGCGGTGGGGACGTCGGCTGGTTCACTGAGCCCACGAACTAACTGGACGAGCCTCGCTGATTTTGAATTTGCATTGCCTACGGTGGTGGACCAAGAACGGCTAGTGAAACTCTTAATTGCGGCGGAAGATGCACAGTCAAGTTTTGATGAAGCCGAAAGAATCGCAGAAAAGCTGAGAAAGTCGATCCTGTTTCAAGTGTTCGATACGCTGTTCGCATCAGGAGCAGACGAAATATCCATCTTCGGGACTGATACCACTTGCGATTGGCGCGAAATGAGTTCCGTAGGAGACGTCCAGATGGGAAGGCAGCTCGCCCCAAAGTACAAGACCGGCCAAAATTCACGCAAGTACCTGCGTGTTGCCAATGTCTATGACGGCTTTATAGATACTTCTGACGTAGGGGAAATGGACTTTTCGGATGCCGAATTTTCCACCTATCGTTTGAGACCCGGTGACGTATTACTTAATGAAGGGCAGAGTCGGGAACTCGTTGGAAGAAGCGCCATATTCCGCGATGAAGTTGTAGATTGCTGCTTTCAAAATACGCTGATCCGGTTTCGCTCGGGATCAAGCGTCTTGCCGGAATTCGCTCACTATTTCTTTCAATACTGCCAATACACCAGTCGATTTGTTCAAATATCAAAGCAAACCACGTCGATTGCCCATTTGGGTGTATTGCGCTTCGCAAGAATGAAGTTTCCACTAATTAGCTTGGACGCACAGAAATCAGTTGTGAGCGCTATTTCGAGTGTCGTTCAGGCGATTCCAGAATTGCGCAACAGAGCTTCTCGGGCAAGGTTGGTGAAACAAGTGGCGGGAGGCGGCATATGAGTTTCACCGAATCAAATACTGTGGAAGCGTATGTACGCGACTTACTCGCCGGGCCGGCAAAAGCAGTTCCAGCCAATGTTGCGCAGGAGCCGCAGGCCAGTTATGGCACCAGTCAAAAAGGTATCGGCTGGCGTTACAAGGCTCCGGCGGAAGTGCCACGCCAGATTCAGGAGGTGTTGGTCGAATCCTGGCTGCGTGATGCGCTGATCCGCCTAAACCCTGAAATCGCCACTCAGCCTGACCGTGCGGATGAGGTGCTCTACAAGCTGCGCGCCATTGTGCTGTCGGTGCGCTCTGACGGACTGATCCGCGCCAATGAAGAAATGACTGCCTGGATGCGTGGCGAACGCTCCATGCCTTTCGGCGACAACAACCAGCATGTGCCGGTGCGCCTGATTGACTTGGACGACCTGACGCAAAACCAGTACGTCGTCACCCAGCAGTACACCTACCGTGCCGGGCCAACCGAGCGCCGTGCCGATCTGGTGCTGTTGGTCAACGGCCTGCCATTGGTGCTGATTGAGGCCAAAACGCCAGTCAAGAAGTGCATCAGTTGGGTGGATGGTGCCATGCAGGTGAACACGGACTACGAAAAGTTTGTACCTGAACTGTTCGTCTGCAACGTGTTCTCGGTGGCCACTGAGGGTAAGGAGTATCACTACGGATCCATTGGCCTGCCAGTTAAGGACTGGGGCCCATGGCACTTGATTGAGGGCAAAGCATCGGATGGAGCCCAACACCACCCGTTGAAAACACTCAAGCTGTCGGCCCAGAGCATGTTGCGGCCAAACGTAGTGCTGGACATTCTGGGAAGTTTCAACCTATTTGCCACGGACAAGAAGAAGCGCCGCATCAAGATCATTTGCCGCTACCAGCAGTACGAGGCCGCCAACAAACTGGTGGAGCGCGTGGTGGCGGGCTACCCCAAGAAGGGGCTGATTTGGCATTTTCAGGGTTCGGGCAAGTCGCTGCTGATGGTGTTTGCCGCGCAAAAGCTGCGCATGCACTCGCACTTGAAGAACCCGACGGTCATCATTGTGGTGGACCGCATTGATCTGGACAGCCAGATCACCGGCACCTTCACCGGTGCCGACATTCCCAACTTGGAGAAGGCGGACACCCGCGAGAAGTTGCAACAGCTGCTGGGGCAGGATGTGCGCAAAATCATCATCACCACCATCTTCAAGTTTGGTGAAGCTACTGGTTGCCTGAATGACCGCAGTAACATCATTGCGCTGGTGGATGAAGCCCACCGCACGCAAGAAGGCGACCTGGGCCGCAAGATGCGGGAGGCACTGCCCAATGCGTTCCTGTTCGGCCTGACTGGCACGCCAATCAACCGCTCGGACCGCAATACGTTCTACGCCTTTGGTGCAGACGAAGATGCTTTGGGTTACATGAGCCGCTATGGCTTTGAGGAATCCATCCGTGATGGCGCGACGCTAAAGCTGCATTTTGAGCCACGACTGGTCAACCTGCACATCGACAAAACAGCGATTGAGGCGGCGTTCAAGGATTTAACCGGTGGTTTGTCAGACCTGGACCGCGACACGTTGGGCAAAACGGCCGCCAAGATGGCCGTCTTGGTGAAAACGCCTGAGCGCGTTCGGCGCGTGTGTGAAGACATTGTGTTGCACTACCAGACCAAGGTAGAGCCTAACGGCTTCAAAGGGCAGATCGTCACGTTCGACCGCGAGTCTTGCCTGCTCTACAAAGCGGAACTGGACAAACTGCTGCCCCCCGAGGCAACCGACATCGTCATGTCGATACAGGCCGCAGACAAGAAAGAGCACCCCGAATACGCCGCCTATGAGCGCAGTCGGGATGCGGAGGAGCGATTACTGGACCGATTCCGTGATCCCGCCGACCCGCTCAAGCTGATCATCGTCACAGCCAAGTTGCTCACTGGCTTTGATGCACCTATCCTGCAGGCGATGTACCTTGACAAGCCGCTGCGTGACCATACCCTGCTGCAAGCCATTTGCCGGGTCAACCGCACGTATTCAGATCAGAAAACGCATGGTTTGATCGTGGACTATCTGGGCATCTTTGATGATGTTGCAGCGGCACTGGAGTTTGATGACCAGAGCGTCAAGCAGGTGGTCAGCAATATTCAGGAGTTGAAAGACAAGTTACCCGAGGCCATGCAGAAATGCCTGGCATTTTTTACCGGCGTGGACCGCAGCCAGACGGGCTATGAAGGTCTGATTGCGGCGCAGCAGTGCCTGCCCAACAACACGGTTCGTGACAACTTTGCTGCCGAATACAGCCTGCTGAGCAAGATATGGGAGGCCTTGTCCCCGGACTCGGTACTGGGTCCGTTTGAGAAAGACTACAAATGGCTGTCTCAGGTGTACCAATCAGTTCAGCCATCCAGCGGCCATGGCAAGTTGATATGGCATTCGCTGGGTGCCAAGACCATTGAGTTGATTCACCAGAACGTGCATGTTGACGCGGTTCGCGATGATCTGGACACGCTGGTGCTGGACGCTGATTTGCTTGAGGCAGTGCTGTCTAGCCCGGACCCCAAGAGCGCCAAAGAGATTGAGATCAAGTTGGTGCGGCGCATGCGCAAGCATCTGGGCAATCCAAAATTCAAAAAGCTGTCTGAACGGTTGGACGCACTGAAAGACCGCTTTGAATCCGGGCAGATCAACAGCGTCGAATTTTTGAAGCAGTTGCTGGAGATTGCCAAGGAAACACTGCAGGCCGAAAAGGAAGTTCCGCCTGAGGAGGATGAGGATCGAGGCAAGGCTGCCCTGACGGAACTGTTCAACGAGGTCAAAACATCTGAGACACCGATCATGGTCGAGCGTGTCGTGACGGACATTGATGAAATTGTGCGGCTGGTCCGCTTCCCTGGCTGGCAGGGCACGCAAGCCGGTGAGCGGGAGGTGAAAAAGGCCCTGCGCAAAGCGCTCTTCAAATACAAGCTTCATGCGGATGAGGAGCTATTTGAGAAAGCGTACAGCTACATCAAGCAATATTACTAGGGAGAAGCGCAATGAGCAACCAAAACAACAGCACATCCAATGCGACCTGGTTCGTTGGTGCGAGTTTCGGTGGCACCGATGATCAAACTCAGCGGTTCCTTGCCGAGAGCATCTGGGAAGTTAGGAATCCGACTGAAAAGGATATGGCTCTGGTGCGCTCAATGCGTCAAGGTGAACGCATCGCCATCAAGGCCGCATACACGCGAAAGCACGGTGTGGCATTCGACAACCGTAGCCGCACTGTATCGGTCATGGGCATCAAAGCTGTGGGCACCATACTCAGCAATCCGCAGGATGGTGAACGCGTTCAGGTGCAATGGCAGGAAGTTGAGCCTGTCCGCGAGTGGTACTTCTACACGTACCGAGGGACTATCTGGCGCTTGTTACCAGGTGACTGGATGAATGACGCGTTGATCGCGTTCGCGTTCGAAGGCCAACCGCAGGATCTCAACCGCTTTCGTAACGAGCCTTTCTGGCGAGAGCGTTACGGCACGGCTTCGCCGGAAAAGCAGCGCTTCGAGTGGACGGACTTTTACGAGGCGGTTGCAGAAAAACTGCTGACTTACGCTGAAAACAGGACACCGCTCGTAGCCGCCATTCATGAAATCGGCAAGCATGTCCCAAAGTTTCAAATCTTGCAGGACAAATTTCCAGACGGTAGTACAGGGCCACTGAAAGATATCTGCCCATTCACAGCCATGGGTATTTTCAACAGATCCATGACCGATGCCAATCGCAAGCTCATTGCTGGAGAATTGGCCAAGTTTCTTGGTGTAACGATTCCAGTGCCGCCATCATTCGAAGGCATCCCCGTTCTCAACAACCAACGCTCCTGGTTTTTTGCCTATGCCGACAAGCGTGGCGCGGGCGATATCGATGCGCTATGGAGGGTATTCGTTGCAGCGAACCAGTTGGTCGATGGCGACCAGTTGGACACCCGCGATGCCTTCATCCGGGCTTACGACGAAACAACCCAAGTGTGGGGTGTTGCATGGAACCTTTCGACAGGTCTCTATTGGGCTCACCCGTGGGAATTCCTGACCCTGGATAGCCAGTCACGCCACTATATTAACAAGCGGCTCGGTCTGAATGTCGCCATCAGTGGTCAGCAAGGTCCCTGTGATGGACGGGAGTATTTGAAGCTATTGGACGATTTGCGGTCGCGCTTCGGTGAAGACGGCTATCCGGTCCACAGTTTCCCGGACCTGTCGCTTGCGTCTTGGATGTACAAAGACCTGGCGGACGTGCCTGTACCGGCTGGCGATATCGATACCAATGCCGGGGTAGAACATGAAACTGAGGGTGAAGTTCGCGAAGCCTTTCAGGTTGCAGCGCCGATCATCCCCTACTCGGTCGATGACATCCTCAAGAAAGGATGTTTCCTTGAGCGATCCGAAATTGATCGTCTGCTGGATCGCTTACGAACCAAAAAGAACCTGATTCTTCAAGGGCCTCCAGGCACAGGCAAGACATGGCTGGCGAAGCGGCTGGCGTTCGCGCTAATGGGGCAGAAGGATGACAGCAAAGTCCGCGCAGTTCAGTTCCACCCAAACCTCTCCTACGAGGACTTCGTCAGAGGCTGGCGACCAACTGGTGAAGGCAAGTTGTCGCTGGCAGACGGAGTATTCATGGAAGCGATAAAGGCTGCCAGCAAAGAGCCGTCTTCCAAGTTTGTTGTGGTGATCGAGGAGATCAACCGAGGTAACCCAGCGCAAATTTTCGGCGAGCTGTTGACGCTGTTGGAGGCTGGAAAGCGCACGCCCAACGAAGCACTGGAGCTCTGCTATCCGGATGCTGATGGCAAGCGCCGCCCGGTTCACATTCCCGAAAATCTCTATGTGGTAGGTACGATGAACATCGCCGACCGATCGTTGGCGCTGGTCGATCTGGCGCTGCGTCGACGCTTTGCCTTCGTTGGACTGGAGCCAAGGTTGGGTCCAGTTTGGCGGGACTGGGTGGTCAAAGAGTGTGCAGTCGATCCAGCGCGTGTGGCGGATATAGAACGCAGAATCGCCGAACTGAATGACCAGATTTCGGCAGATGCCCGTCTTGGCAAACAGTTCCGGATTGGTCACAGCTATGTGACACCTGCGCATCGACTGGAAGCAGGAGATACGAAGAAGTGGTTCCAGCAGATCGTGGAGACGGAGATTGGTCCACTACTGGATGAATATTGGTTCGACGCACCCGACGAGGCACAAAAGGCAATTGCACGGCTAACGCAGGGTTGGTGATGAGCGCCGTCGCAGAACAGGCTGTAACTCCGTCCGCGAGCGTTGAGGGGTTCATCGGACGCATTCCTGTGCGCAACCTTTGGCTGCTGATGCTCTATGCATCGGACCTCTTCCGCACTCGCGGCATCGGCAAGGTCGGTCTGGAAGACAGTCCGGACGATCTGCCAGACCTGGTCGCCGAGATTCTTGCCCACGCGGTTGAAGTACGGCAGCGTCGTCGCCTGAATCTCGGCATTCGCTCTCGTAGTGCCGCGCTCAATCGTGTGCGTGGCCGCATCGATGTCCTGACCACAGAACGCCATCAGTTGCTGGATCGTGGCTTGGTGGCATGTCGATTTGACGAACTGACTATCGACACGCCACGAAATCGCTTTGTCCGGGCAGCATTGGAAACCATCGCCAAAATTGTACGAAGGAAGGACCTGTCCCATCGTTGCCGCTCACTTGCAAATGGCATGAAGGCAATGG
>CAIYNH010000485.1 GCA_903927495.1 uncultured beta proteobacterium | reverse complement strand
CACACCGGGCATGAAGAAAATAGGAATAAAAACCGCGATCAGTGAACTGGAAATCGAAATGATCGTGAAGCCCACCTCGCGCGCACCAAGTAAAGCAGCCTGAAATGGCTCTTCGCCGCGTTCAACGTGACGAATGATGTTTTCAAGAACCACAATGGCATCGTCCACCACCAGTCCCACGGCCAGAGTCAGCCCCAGCAGCGAAATGTTGTCCAAACTATATGACAGCCCCCACAGCAGTGCCACCGCACCAATCAAAGACACCGGCAGCGACAGCATTGGAATCACGGTGGCAACAAAACGCCGCAAGAACAAAAATATCACCAGTACCACCAGCACAATGGTGCCCAGCAAGGTCAGGGTCACGTCGTGCAATGCCTCACGCACCGACACCGATCGATCCAGAAACGGTGTCAGTTTGACAGACTGCGGCATCTGGTTTTGCAAGTCAGGCAAGACCTGGCGAATGGCATCCACCACGCGCACTGTGTTGGCACCGGGCTGGCGCAATATTGCCAATGTAATTGAATTCTCACCGTTCAAGGTTGCCCAACTCTTGAGTGTTTCAAGACTGTCCTCAACCGTCGCAACTTCCTTGAGGCGTACTGGATTGCCGCCTTTGTTGCTGACAATCAAATCAGCAAAATCGGCAGCGTTTTTCAGTTGACGATTCGCCTGCAACACCAAGGTCTGGCGCGGGCCGTCGAATGTGCCCACTGGGGTATTCACATTGGCTGAACGCAAAGCGGAACTCAGTTCGTCCAGACCGATGTTTCGGCTGGCCAGTGCCTGCGGGTCGACCCGTACGCGCACAGCATAACGTTTGGAGCCAAAGGTGTTGACCTGCGCCACACCGTCGATGGTGGACAAACTGGGCGAGAGCAAGTGCTCGGCAAAATCCTGCAGTTCAGAAGGCGCCAGCGACGGCGAAGTCAAGGCCAGCAGTAATACTGGAGCATCAGCCGGATTGACCTTGCGGTAAGCCGGTGTCGCAGTCATGTCTTGCGGTAGCGAGCGCTGAGCGCGCAGCAGGGCGGCTTGCACGTCAACCGCGGCTGCGTCCACATTGCGGCCCTCATCAAACTCCAAGGTTAACGAGGTTTGACCTAATGTGCTGGTTGAACTGATGGTTTTAAGGCCGGGAACGGTTTGGAATTGTTTCTCCAGCGGCAGCGCCACTGAACTGGCCATGGTTTCTGGATTTGCACCTGGTAAAGCCGCAAAAACGTTGATCACTGGCGTGTCGTAGCTGGGCAGTGCAGCCACGGGAATACTTCGGAAACCAATGATCCCGGCCAGAACGACTGCCAGATTCAGTAGCACAGTCATGACCGGGCGGCGGATAAAAAGTTCTGAAAAATTCATGGCGTGGCGGGCTGCATTGAGTTTTTCGACGCGGCGGTGGCGGGTCTAGATGCGCCACCACGAGCTGCATTGGCCGCTCCATCTTTGGGCGCACGCTCAAGCACTGGCGTATTGGGTCGCAGGTTCTGCTTGCCATCCATAACGATCAATTCACCAACAGCGACACCGGTGACCGCTGCCACATCGCCTTGAGCGTATGTGACTTGCACTGGTCGCAGGACAGCCTTGCCGTTTTCAACCACATAAACGATGGTGCCACGCGCTGCCGGGATGATGGCGGCCTGCGGCAAAACCACTGCGCCTAACAGCGTATTGATGGTCTGGGACACGTCCACAAAAACGCCTGGCCAGAGTTTGCCTTCTTTGTTGTCAAAAACCGCTTTGACCTTGACCGAGCCCGAACTGGGGTCAACCGCGTTATCAACAAACTGCAGTTTGCCCGTAAAAGTGGGATTACCCCCCCCGGATATCGTCGCAGTTACCGTGGAACCGCCGTTCTTCAGTGCCATCAAGGCATCGGGAAGGTTGCGTTGCGGTAAATTGAAGCCGACAGCTATCGGATCCAACTGCGTGATGGTTACCAAGGAGCTGGCATTGGCTTGCACGGCGCTGCCCGTGGCTACATTGACCGCGCCCGCACGCCCAGCATGCGGTGCCAAGATGCGGGCGTAGGACAGTGCCACATTGACCGCGTCAATGGCGGCTTGGTCGGCAGCCAGTGACGCGGCCATGGAATCAAGCTGCGTTTGGGCGGTATCGACAGCCCCTTGTGAAACAAAGTTTTGCGCAAGCAGTTGCTGGGCTCGCACCAGTTGCCGCTGAGCATCTTTAGATGCAGCGGTATCCTTTGCAAGTTGAGCCCGGGCTTTTGCCAGATTGGCTTCATCGGAGCGTGCGTCCAACGTGAATAGCAGTTCCCCGGCCCTGACAAATTGACCATCCCGGATGTGCACTTTGCTAACCACACTGCTGACCTGGGGTTTGATGTCGACACTGGTCAAGGGCATGACGGTTCCAGTCGCTTTGAGTACAACCGGTAAATCGCGCTGCTGCGCTCGCACCGTGCTCACCGTGACGGCTGGGGCTCCGGCAGAAGCCGGGCCAGTTGGCGCACTTGCGGGTGCACTGACGGGACTTGCTGGCAATGGAGTGTCTGGCTTTTCTGTGCAGCCATTCAGTCCGAGCAGCATGGAAACAATGGTCAAGGCTAAAAAATAGTATTTGGGTTTCATGCTCATTGTCACTGCTGGCTTTGCATAAAGGGGGAGTGGCGGATCGCCATAACTGAACTTCGCTGTTCTAGAAACAAAAGAAAAGTCTGACTATCAATTGCCGACATTGTAGAAGCGGCGCTGATTTGGTGCATGGATTGGGCATCGCGGGTGTCGAGAACGGTTTCCTGAATCACGGCTGCCGGTGGCCGAGGCTTCAAAATCGAAGCGATCCAGCGGGTCGTTTGCAGTGACTTGCCCGTTGTCAAAGTTAGCATGTCGAACGGGTCATGAAATCCACCCCATTTGTTCCAGATGACAAGCTATGGAATGACTGTATTCAACGCTACACCCGGTCGCACTAACCCCCAACAGCACCCGTTCTTTGGGTAATGGTAGCTTGAGCCAAGAAGTTGATGCAAGCCACGGGTGCTTCTAAACGTTGGTAGTTCGCTTAGCCAGTCGCTGTCGCACAAATGCAAAAGAAAAAGACATCGATTCGCGCAGCGACTCTTCAATCGCGTTACGTTCATGCTCCGTCAGGTAAAACATCATGTCAACATCGTGCCTGACATAGCGCGATGGAAGCCGATTCAGAGCCACGCAGGCCACATCGGCCAACATGTCCGAGTCGAACTCAGGGTGTGAATCTGACCGACGTGCAACTTCTTCAAATACCAGACGCTCGAAGTAGTTGTGTACTTGTTCAAAATTGAAAACCATGTATTCCTCCAAAGCATGCATAT
>CAIYNH010000484.1 GCA_903927495.1 uncultured beta proteobacterium | reverse complement strand
AGGCTGAGGCGCAGCGCGATTATTTCTACAGCACACTGGAAGCTGAGTTCCAGATTGAGAGCTACCTGCGCTATCAAGGCGACAAGTTTGCCGAATACTTCGATGCCAACACTTACCTGTTGATTACCCGCGCGCTGGACTACTTTGACCCGGGCCGCGCTTATGGTGGAAACCTGAGCCTGGCATTGGCTCGCGCTAGCGCCAAGTTTTTGCTGGTAAGTTTTACCACCGACTGGCGGTTTTCCCCCAAGCGCAGTCGTGAAATCGTAAAAGCCCTGCTCGACAACAAGCGCGATGTCAGTTACGTGGAAATAGATGCACCTCACGGGCATGATGCCTTTTTACTTGATGATGCCCGCTACACGGGCGTAGTGCGCTCTTATTTTGATAGTGTTATGGGTACCGAAGAGGTATCAGCATGAGAGTCACTACAACAGTCAATGCGACCCAATTGGCGATTGCCGAGCTGGTTCCCCATGGTGCGCGGGTGCTTGACCTGGGTTGTGGCGACGGCGCCATGCTGGCCTATTTGCAACAAGCGCGCGGCTGCAGCGGCTATGGCATCGAGATTGACGATGCCAATGTCCTGGCCTGCGTGAAGCGCGGTGTCAACGTGATTCAACTCAATCTGGACGAAGGTTTGTCCACCTTTGATGATGCCTCGTTTGACGTGGTGCTGCAAATTGACACCTTGCAGAATTTGCGTAACGCCGAGGTCATGCTGCGTGAGACGGTGCGTGTTGGCCGCTTCGGGATTGTGGCGTTTCCCAATTTTGCACACTGGCCGAACCGGCTCAGCGTGTTGCGTGGACGTATGCCCGTGACCAAACGGCTGCCTTATCAGTGGTATGACACGCCCAACATACGCGTTGGCACGCATGCCGACTTGGCGCTGCTGGCTCAAAGCAGCGGGCTCAAAGTGCTTGACAGTTTTGGTATCCAGGAGGGTGAAATCGTGCGGTTTTCCCCCAACTTGCTGGCGGCAACCTCGGTCTATAAACTCTCCAGATAGTGTGCTGCACGAGCACTCTTATATTCTGGCGTTTCGCCTCCAACTGATACTCTCATGTTCAATTTAGAAAGTCCATCATGACGCCCATCGCCACTCTTTTTGATCCTGTCCACGCAGGTGATTTGCAGCTTGCCAACCGCATTGTGATGGCCCCGTTGACCCGCAATCGGGCACCCGAAGCCATACCCACGCCACTGATGGCACAGTACTACACCCAGCGCGCTAGTGCCGGTTTGCTGATCACCGAGGCCGCTGCCATCAGCCAGCAAGGCCAGGGCTATGCCGATGTTCCGGGCCTGTATGGCACCGAGCAGCTTGACGGCTGGAAACAAGTTACCCACAGCGTGCATGCCGCTGGCGGCAAGATTGTGGTGCAGTTGTGGCACGTCGGTCGTGTCTCCCACACCAGCCTTCAGCCCCAAGGTGGCAAGCCGGTAGCACCCTCGGCTATCACCGCAAAAACCAAAACGGTACTGATCAAGGATGGGGTGCCTGCGTTTGTCGACACCTCTGAGCCGCGCGCGCTACTAACCACTGAATTACCCGCAATCGTGCACACCTACCAGGCCGCAGCCCGCAACGCGGTGGAGACCGCTGGTTTTGACGGAGTTGAGATTCACGCCGCCAATGGCTATTTGCTGGATCAGTTTCTCAAGTTGGGTTCGAATCAGCGGCGTGACGATTTTGGCGGCAGCATTGAGAACCGTGCCCGGCTACTACTTGAAGTGGTGCAAGCCGTCACCCAGGCTGTTGGCGCTGGCCGCGTTGGCATCCGTCTGTCCCCGGTTACGCCTGCCAATGACGCGTTTGACCCAGATCCGCAGCCCTTGTTTGATTACGTGGTGCGGGCGCTGGCGGCGTTTAAGTTGGCCTATATTCACATAATCGAAGGTGCCACCGCTGGTGACCGTGAGCTGCCCGATCGCCCGTTTGATTACACCGGCTTGCGCCGCGCTTACCGCGCCGCTGGTGGCAAAGGTGCCTGGATGGTCAATAATGGGCTGGACAAAGCCCTGGCCCAAGCCGCTATTGCCAACGGCGCTGATCTGGTGGCTTTCGGTCGCCCTTTCATTGCTAACCCGGATTTGGTGGCGCGCCTGCGCAAAGGGGCCGTCCTGAATGAGGGCGACCGCAGCACTTACTACGGTGGTGGAGCGAAAGGTTATACCGATTATCCGACCCTCTCCAAAGACTGAGGCCGAAGCCGGCCATTACCTGCCGCACACCCTTAAGCAACTGAAATGCACATCGTCATGGTGTGCATTTCACCCGGGTCGATGCTGATCGAATCCGTACCGGCATTGGCGGTTTCCACGCACAGCATGCTCAAAAACTCGTCCGAAGCCATGTCGGAAATAGTTTTTTCACGTTCACGCCAGGGGTTCCAGACCACAGTGGCGCAGCTGCCGGTCTTGGCGACCCGGATGGTACGACCAAGGGCCTGGTCTTCGATCAGACAGTCGGCCTGGGTATTGATGTAAATGCGGTCGGTCTCGCCGCTAATTTCCACGGCACCGTTTTGCCGCGACCGGGCAAAATGCTTGACCTTGTCCAGGTATTCAGTGTCCTCCAGACCCAGTACCCGGCATTGACCGATCTCACCAACGCAAAAATAGGTGTGCAGTGCTTCAGTAACAATAAACCCTGTAGCACCCGTGTTACGGGTGGTGAGTGCTATTGATAATGTAGCGCCTACGGTAAGCACTAACTCCAGATCGAACTCATGCTCCCAGACGCTTCGGGTACTCGAGTCAGCCGAAAGGCCCAGCCGCAACACCAACTGGCTGGCAGTGTCCACCGATACTCCCACCACTTGCCACATCAGGGTTCGCACAAATCCATGTGCAGTTTTTCCATCTTTGGCACCGAACCAGGGCCAACAAACCGGCACGCCACCTCGCACACTTTTGCCAAGCTCAAACACCGCCGCTTTTGATACCCATAGCACCGGCTGATGTCCGATAGGCTGCCAGGCCAGCAACTGAGCACCGTGCAGCGCGACGCGGGCGCTGGCCTGGGGGGTGGTGATCTGTGCTACCGGCAGGCCGGTGCCGTCGTCCTCAAACGCCAGCCAGTTGGCCATGGCAAAGCGGGTATTCAGGTCGCTAACAGTGTTTTCCAAAATAGACTCCTGGTTGATTTTGTGTCTGTGCTAGCTTGGCTCAAGTGCCACAAGTATCACTGACCGTTGTGGGCTTTGCTCAAAGGAAACCATGCTCTGTCGCAATCACGGCCGCATGCACACGTGAGCTGACATCGAGTTTGCGCAGCACGTGCTGTACATGTATTTTGACCGTGGTCTCGGCAATGCCGTGTTCGCGGGCAATTTCCTTGTTGCTGGCACCGCGTGCTATGCCGCGCAAAATGTCGAGCTCGCGCGGTGACAGGCTGGCGACACCAGCGCCTGCATTGTCCGTGGGCGTATTCGAAGGCAAACTGGCCGCTATGGACTGGCTGCCTTCAGGCAAAACTTTGGTGGCTCCTCTGTAAGCGGCTACCAGCTTGCTCATCATTTCAGGTGCCACCACGCTGTCACCTTGCATGGCGCGTCTGATGGCGCTGGTCAGGGCATCGCCTTCAATGGTTTTAAGCAGATATCCGGCGGCCCCGCCGCGCAGCGCTGCAGCCAGGTCGTTTTCGTCTTCGCTCACTGTCAGCATCAGGATGATGGCCTTGGGGGCGGCTTCGCGCAGTGCGGGCAGAGCGTCGACACCATTGACTCCGGGCAAATGGTTGTCCAGCAGGACGATGTCGGGCTGCAGTTCTTGGGCTTTGCGCTGAGCCTGGCCGGCATCTGCCGCATCACCAATCACCGCAAGACCCGGGTCACGCGCCAGCAAGGCGGTCAAACCCCGGCGGAACAAGGTGTGATCATCAACCACTAGGATACGGATGGGGGGTGTTTCTGGGTGAGACATAAAGCGTTTCAAAGCAGGGATTCAGGCTATGCCAAAGGTGTCGTTGGGCACAACCTTGGCGATTGGGTGGGCCTGCGCTTGCAGTGTGACAATGATGGAACTGCCATGCCCGGGTGTGGAGATGACCTCTAACTCGGCATCAATGCGCTGGGCCCGCTCGGTCATGATGCGCAGGCCCACATGGGTTTCATCCAGTGCATCCTTGTCCAGACTAAAACCAATGCCATCATCGCGCACTTCAAAACGCCAGGCGGGTTGCTGCTGCACATCAAGCCACACTTGCGAGGCACGGGCGTGCTTGCGAACATTTGACAGTGCCTCTTGCACGATATGCAGCACCTGGATTTGCAGGTCTGGCAACAAGGGCATGCCATGCCCGCGCATCGACAATGTGGCCTTGATACCGCTTTGGTGTTCAAATTTTTTCAACGTGGTGATCAGCGCCGGTTCGATGTCTTCGGTGTTGGTGCGGGTTCTGAAGTGCAACAGCAACTCGCGCACATCACCGTAACTCTCGCGCACACCGGCATCAATTTCTTCCAGAACTTTGGCAATTTGAACCGGATCGCTAGAGTTCAGAGCATCGCGCATTAATTGCACCTGAATTTTCAGAAAAACCAACGATTGGGCAATCGAATCATGCAGTTCGCGTGCCAATAAATGGCGTTCTTGCGAAACCGCAGCTTCTTTTTCAAGCGCGTTCAAGCGCAAGTTTTCCATGCCGCTGGCCAAGTGGCGGCTCAGTGCTTCCAGCAGCGATCGCTCGGCATCCGAGGGGATCACCCTGGCATGAAAAAACAGATCCAGTTCCCCCATCACCCGTTCATGAAGTCGCACAGGAATTGTCACCACGGTCTCGAACCCGGCTTTGGCGCAGTGTTTCTGCGGTACTTCGGCTATCGACCGAATCGGAATCACCTTCATGCGCGCATCAATCACTGAAGTTCCGCAATGGCAATCTCCGGCGTAAATGCACTGCTCGGCGTCGACCATTTCCAGTGGCAAGCCTTGCGCCGCCAGCATCAAATGACGCTGATTGGCCTGGTTGGACCAGCGCAGCGCCACACCATCTGCACGGGCGATGCGTGCCAGGCTCTTGGTGAAACCTTGTGCCAGTTCGTCCAGAGAGACGGCGTTGGCGACCAGTGCCGTAACTTCGTAGAGGTTCTCCAGACGTTCGCGTTTTTCATTAAGCTCCAGTGTTTTCTCGGCAACTTTAGCCTCCAGGTTGCGGTACATCGACTGTAAGTGTTCTGCCATGCCGTTGAATCCTTCGGCCAGGGTGCCAAACTCATCGGTAGTTACCCGATCCACGCGGGCACTAAAGTCCCCGGCCTGGATTTTCTGAATGGCTTGTTTGAGCAGACCGACGGGCTCCAGTACAAACAAATAACCGGTAAACAGCAGTACTGCCGCACCCAGCACGGCCAGTGCCAAAACACCAGTTTGCAGCAAGTGCAAGATGGCCGTCCAGCGCGACATGTGGGCCTCGATGCTGGTGACAAATGTGTCAATGTCGGCCGCGAACCTGACCGTCTCGGTGCGCAGGGATGTCAAGCCGGTACGGTGCTGCAGCAGCCAGTGGGTCTTGAACTGTTTCCAGTCCAGTTCTACCGTGCTGAAATGCTCCCGCGCCCTGGCATCCCATGGCACAAACAGCGGGCGCTCCGGGTCGCCATTGCTCAAAACCTGCAGGCTCTGTTCAAATTCCCGGATCAATCCAGGCAACTCAAGAGTCTCGCCGGTTCCTACAACCAGGGCCATTCGGTAAGCCTGCATGCGCATGCGCCCGGCCTCGTTTACGGCAGCGGCACCACCATCCAGTTGCCACGACACCCATAGTGTGGTCACAGTTGACAGCAACGCCAACAAAAGAAATGGCGTGCCGACCAAGGCTAATTTTGATCCAAGGCTCCAGCGGGGCAGACGTGACATCATGATGCTGCGAGGTCTTTAACCATCCCGCCCATCGATTCGGGTTCGCGCCAGCCAGGGCGTATAAATGATCACGTAGATTAAAAACGCTGCGCTCCATGCCAGGGCTGCACCGAGCAGTGCAACCGGCAGCAGAGTTGGCCAAAACAACGGTATAAAAACCCGCATGACAGCAGCCACCGGGAGCATCGCGTAGGCCAAGACCTCTGCGCCCGAGACCTCCAGGTGACGTCCGGTATGGGCCCGAGCAGTGCGCGTTATCATGCCAATGATGAGACCCCCGGTGGTACCCACTGCCAGTGCATGAATGCCCAATGACACTGGTACTAGTCCGACTTGCGACAGGGCAAGCAATGCCAATCCGACCGGTATCCAGGCGTAAGACACATGCAAAATCCACAAAATGGGCCGATGCCGAGTCAGCACCGAATGCCAGCGCCACTGGCGCCCGAGATGGCACGCCGCAGCCAGCCCCAGCACTACCCATGTTGCCAGTCCGGGTGGAAAAATCACCCAAAGCGCCAAACCCATCGCGGTGCAAGCCAAGCTTGCCCACTCAAGCCAGAGCAGGGGGGCGATTTTCAGCCCAGGGATTGCGCTTTGGGTGAAGCCGGGGACAACGCGCCCGGCCATGACGCATTCAACCATTAGGATCAAGGCCAGCGCGGCGTGCAAAATGGTGACTGGCGGCAGCTCCAGCAGGCCCAATACCGTCAGATGAAAGACAGCGTTCACCAGCGCAAGCATGATCAGAATGCCCGCCAGTGGCAAATTGCGGGTGTTGCCAGCGCGCAGCAGCAGTCGGGTCAGCACGGCAGCGACCACCGGCAACAGCAGCGTGTCAAGCACAGCGTAAAGGGCATAAGGAGCCGCTACCGCTGCGATTCTGGCGCTCAGCCATAACAGCGCCAGCGCGCCAAGAAAGGGTCCGCGTGGCGTAGCCAGGCCGGTCCAGGATTTGGCAGCGGTCATCAAAAACCCGATGATCACCGTTGTCGCAAAGCCAAACAGCATTTCATGCGCGTGCCACAGCAGTGGTGAAACACTGGGGAGCCAGGCCAGGTACCCCAGAAATACCGCAATCCAAACTGGAACAGCAACCGCTGCCAACCCGGCAGCAGCCAAATAGAAGGGCCGAAAGCCCAGTCTCAGCAGCGCATGGCCGGTAGGCGCTGGAGACTTGGGCTCCAGAATGTTGAACAGGGGAATGTTGCTTGTGGCCATAGCTCGAACTAAAAGATGAATTTGAAATGAATTTTATCGAGAAATACTTTCAAACCCCGGGAGCATTGAAGATCAACCAAGAATGGCACCCCCATCAGCGCCCAATTCGTCCCCATTCTGCCTCGTAAGTTGTTACCAGCACCTGGTTAGAAAGCCGGTTCACCTCGGCAGGAACGCGGGCCATGTCTTGCGGAAAATCGAACAGTGCCGGCAAACCATGCAGGGTCAAGAAGCGCAAACCTGCCGGTAGTTGAGTTGGCATACGGAAGGGCCTGCGGCTGGCCACCACATAGCCCCACTCGCCAAAGCTGGGTACATGTGCATGGTAGGGCGTGGTGCTCAGGCCAACGGATTCGATGGTGGCGACCACGCTCCAGAAGCTCTGGCGTGCCACCAGCGGCGACGTGGTCTGGATTACAGCGTAACCGCTGGCCGCCAGATGCTTGTCGAGCAGGGCGTAAAACGAATTTGTGTACAGCTTGCCAATGTTGAAGTTGGTGGGGTCGGGAAAATCGACCACGATCACGTCAAACACTTCGGTGCTGCCCTCCAGCCAGCTAAAGGCATCGGCGCTGACGACCTTGACCTTGGGCGACTGCAAAGCCCCGGCATTGAGCTGCACCAGCAACGGCTGCTTTGAAAATAATTCTGTCATAGCTGGGTCAAGCTCGACCAACGTGACCTCTCTTACGCCTGGGTACTTCAGGATTTCACGTACCGCCATGCCGTCGCCACCACCCAGTACTGCTACGTTTTTGGGAGCTCCATTTGCAGCATACGCAGCCATCACCGGGTGAACCAGTGCTTCGTGATAGCGGTATTCGTCACGCTCGGAAAATTGCAAATTACCGTTCAAAAACAATCGGTAACCAGCGCGACCCTGACCTGGGCCATGGGT
>CAIYNH010000483.1 GCA_903927495.1 uncultured beta proteobacterium | reverse complement strand
TTGCTGCGCCGGTTACCTGGTGCACCATTTTGGGTTGAAAGTGCAGTTCCACTTGCGTCCCCGCTGTTGGCCGGGCCGACATGGTCAAACTGCCGCCCAGAATTTCCGCTCGCTCGCGCATGATGCTCAGACCGTAGTGGTGAGGCTCTGCCATCGCAGATGTCTCGCGCCCGCCATCGTCCTCTACCCGTACGCAGACTAAGTTGGTGTCATCTCGTTTGAGCGTAACCCAGGCGTTGGGGGTGTGGGCGTGGTGCTCGATATTGGACAAGGCTTCGCGAATGATCTGCAGCACATGAATCTGCTCATTGGCTGAAAGCTCTATATCAGCCAGCGTGTTGTTGATGTGCAGGTTGGTGAGTTCACGCTGACTGAACTCTATAAGAATTTTGCCCAGGGCCTGGTTGAGTCCGATGCCGTCGAACTGTATGCGAAAGGTGGTGAGCAACTGGCGTAATTGGCGGTAGGCATCATTCAGACCGGTGCCCAGCTCTGCCACCACAGCATGCGCCTGATCAGGCGCTTGGCCGTTGATCAGCCGTGTTAGCCGGGTCACCTGAATCTTCAGGTACGTCAAGGATTGCGCCAGTGAATCATGCAGTTCCCGCGCAATGACGGTGCGCTCTTCTAACAATGCCACCCGACGCTCCTGGTTGGAATACTCCACACCGGCTACTGCCGAGCCAATTTGCCGGCCAACTGCTTCCAGTAATTCGATCTGCCAGGGTTCAACCTGCACATCGGACGACACCATCATTGGCATGGTACCGATATAGTTATCAGCATCCATCAGCGGCACATTCAGAATTTTTCCGCCCGGACTGCAGGTGTTGGGGGCGCAGATGTGTTTTGGTTGAAGCATGGCAGGCAGCACAATCATCGGGTAGGTGCTCACTCATGCGCAGCCGTCCAGCGCCATTGACTGCAAGCGGAAAACCGAGCGCTTGATTTGGGCTGAAAGCGCAAATCACCACCGCCGGCAAATTGATGTCAGTCTCAACCCTTTGCAGCACTTGCTGCAAACGCTCCGATGTCAGGGGCCTGACCGAGAGCAAACGCCCGGTTTCGTACAGCAGCGACAGCGCGTGGTTGCTACGCTTGAGTTCGGCAGTTTTTTGTGCCACTTGATTTTCAAGTGTGCCGTACATGCGAGAAAGGTCGTCGGCCATCAGGTTGAAGGTTTCGGCCAATTCGAAAAACTCGCCGCCACCCCCAGCTGGTGCACGCGCTGCAAAGTGACCATTTTTGACATCCCGGGCGAAACGAAGCAAGCCCGACAGGGTATTGTTCAGCTGTTCATGCAACATGAACAGCGCAATAAAAATGGTGGTCAACATCAGCAGCAGCATGCCCCCCTGGATCAGTTTCAGGGTCATGATCTGATGCTCCAGGGCTTTGTCAAGACGCGTGACGAAATCATCCACATGCACAACAAAGGAGCGGATCGGCACCATCACATTGACTGGCAAGTCGGCCTGTAGCTGGCTATTCAGCACCAATGGTCGCAACTCCTGATGCCATTCATTGCTCAAGTGGGCAAACAAATTCATCAACGAAATTTCAGCACTGCTCGAAGTCGCGTCAACAATGCTGGGATGACTCAGGCGACGGTCAAATTCAAGAACGGCTTCTTGCACCGCCAGTGCCCTGTCATGCCCGGTGCGACTGGGGTCGACCAGGGTTAAGGCAATCGCATAGGACTGCATCCGCAAGGAGCCAGCCACATTGATGGCGCTGGCCTTGCCGCTGGCGTTGTCGGCAAATATTGCCAGATTCACAAATGACACGATGGCTGCAA
>CAIYNH010000482.1 GCA_903927495.1 uncultured beta proteobacterium | reverse complement strand
GACCCTGACTGTGTCAGTTCATTCATTGCCCAGTGGGACGTTGTGCTAGAAATTCGTCAGCGGTTTTTGGATCATTAAGCTACCTCTGAAGCTATACAATTGGTAGCGATCTATGCTTTCAGCGTAAGCGTTCTAGAGCTATTTAGCGCAAGATCAGAACAGGAATATGCGAGTGCGTCAGAACCTGCTGAGTTTCGCTGCCGAGCAGCAGTCGCTTAACACCTTTACGGCCATGTGAAGCCATCACTATCAAATCACATTTGTGTTTCTTGGCTGCTGCAATGATGGCATCAGACACTACGTCAGATTTAATGGTGAGAGCCCGGGTCTTGACACCTTGCAACTCAGCTGTCTTTTTTACTTCATCCACGACCGCCTGTCCTTCATCAGACCATTGTTTTTCAATGCGGCCGACCTCCGCAGCTTGCAATGCCAATCCGCCCTCAAAATAACTCTGCGGGTAGCGTGAAACCACTTTGAGTGCGACCAGACTAGCGCCGATCACCGCCGCTAGAGAAATGGCGCTGCTAACGGCTTTTTTTGACAAAGCGGAACCGTCAGTCGCTACAAGAATTTTTTCATACATGTATTTCTCCAGTGTGTAGAAAGCCAAAGCATACCCCTACACTCGCATTGCACTTTGATATTGGTCAGGCAATCTGCTCACTATTTTCAATACCCTTGTGGTCAACGCCTAACAGTATGCTCAATATTTCTATTCCATTTGCGGATGAAAAGCTCACGCGGAATTTCGTGGGTCCGGAGGATTCCTCCGGGAAAAGTGATTCGCTTGAATTTATGCAACTTCTTGACGATGAGCGGGAGTGGTCTGCTTTCAGTCGCCCTGATGCCAAACAAGCCGGTTGCTGGGAATCCAATGTGGTGATCGAGGGTATGCATTGTGCAGCCTGTGCTTTCACCATTGAAGACGCGTTGAGAAGCATACCTGGCGTGGTTCGCGCTGAGGTGAGTGCAGGTACCCATCGGGCACGAGTCGTGTGGATGAACGACGCTGTTGTGCCTTCAAAGTGGATGCAAGCCGTGAGGCAAGTGGGTTACCGCGCAGTTCCGGCTAACGATGCTTTTGCACGCGAGCGTCGCAAGCTTGAATCACGTAAGGCACTATGGCAAATGATGGTGGCTGGTTTGTGCATGATGCAGGTCATGATGTACGCCTATCCTGCTTACATTGCAACTGCAGGGGATTTGACTTCTGAAATGGAGCACTTGTTGCGGTGGGCTTCGTGGGTCTTGACTTTGCCAGTAGTTTTTTTCTCCTGCGGTCCTTTCTTCAAAAGCGCTTGGCGGGATGTAATGCGTCGCAACATCAGCATGGATCTGCCCGTTGCGGTAGGAATGCTAATTACATTTGTTGTTAGCACGGTCGGCACCTTTGAACCTACCGGCATTTTTGGACGAGAGGTTTATTTTGACTCACTGACAATGTTTGTCTTTTTTTTGTTGTCAGGTCGATGGCTTGAATTGCGCTTGCGCGATAAGACAGCCGGCTCTCTTGAGGCGTTGATGAACCGCTTGCCAGAGAGTGTGGAGCGGTTGAGTTTGAACGGTGAATTTGAACGGGTACCTGTTCGACGTTTGCAAATCGATGATTTGATTCGGGTGCTTGCCGGGGAGGCAATTCCGGCGGATGGAATTGTTGTTCGTGGGGAAACATCCATTGACGAATCTTTGCTGACCGGGGAATCTAGACCGGTGTTTCGACAGGTCGGCGACGAAGTTATTTCGGGAAGTCATAACTTGTCGATGACGGTTCTTGTCAAGGTTCAACGGGTAGGAGTGCAAACCCGGTTTGCGCAAATAGTTGGCCTGATGGAGAGTGCGT
>CAIYNH010000481.1 GCA_903927495.1 uncultured beta proteobacterium | reverse complement strand
CATTTATTACTCAGTCATTTGGTGGAACACGCTGCATCAGGGCTCCAGCATCAACATGACCAAATCATCGATGGCGGTCACCATGTTATGGGGCATGCTACTCATGGCCTTATGTTTATGGATGTATTCGATTGCGGTGGCGCTAACCCGCGTGCGAGCGATTATTCTCGAACGTGAATCCCATACGGATTGGGTCAAGCAGCTCAAGGAGATCAAAGCATGATCTGGAACTCTGTTGGCGACTTTTTTGCCATGGGCGGCTACGGCCTTTATGTGTGGGGCAGTTTTGGCGTCTGTGCGCTGGCATTTTTAGCGGAACCTTTACTCATCCGCATGCGTCATAGTGAGATTGTTGGAACTTTGCGTCGCCAGGCAGTGGCTGAAAAACTGGAAATGGAAAACAAGTGAAACGCTGGAAAAAACGCGCCGCCATCATTGGTGGCGGACTAGCTGCCGTCGGCATTGCCGCTGCGCTGGTATTAAATGCCCTCAATAGCAATATTGCCCTCTACGTCACGCCCAGCGATGTGTTTGCTGGCAAGGCGCCCAAACTTCAGGCTTTTCGCATTGGCGGATTGGTCAAGGAAGGGTCCGTGCGCAGAGAAAACGTCACCGTACACTTCGTCATGACCGACCTGGTGAAAGACATTCCTGTTGCCTACACCGGCATATTGCCTGATCTGTTCAAAGAAGGAAAAGGCGCTGTGGTTCAGGTCAAACCTGGCAACGGCGGTGAGTACATCGCCACCGAAGTGCTGGCCAAGCACGACGAAAATTACATGCCGCCCGAGGCAAAAGACGCTCTGGAAAAAGCCCAAAAAATGAAAGGCGCAAGCGCACCATGATCCCTGAACTTGGCCATTTCGCACTGATCCTTGCACTATGCATATGCCTGGTGCAAGGCATTCTTCCGGTTTTTGGCGCCCACTATGGTCGTCGTGAGTGGACCGCGCTGGCGCGGCCAGCAGCCCAAGCGTCATTCCTGATGATGGCCGCGTCGTTTGCTGCGTTGGCTTGGAGCTTTTACGTCAATGACTTCTCGGTGCAGTACGTCGCTGCACATTCCAACTCCCAATTGCCGACCCTCTACCGGTTTGGCGCCGTATGGGGTGGCCATGAAGGCTCCCTCTTGTTGTGGGTTTTTCTGTTGTCGGGCTGGACAGTTGCGGTGTCCCAGTTTTCCCGAACTCTCGATGACACCATGGTGGCGCGGGTGATTGGCGTGCTGGGGCTGGTCACTTCGGGCTTGCTGCTATTTGTGCTGTTTACATCCAACCCGTTTGACCGCCTGTTACCTGCGGCTGAGAACGGACGCGATCTCAACCCGCTATTGCAGGACCCGGGCCTGGTCTTCCACCCCCCCATGTTGTACATGGGGTATGTGGGTTTTGCGGTGGCCTTTTCTTTCGCAATTGCAGCCTTGCTGTCCGGAAGGCTTGATGCGGCTTGGGCGCGTTGGTCACGTCCTTGGACTACCGCTGCGTGGGTCTTTCTCACGCTGGGCATTGCACTGGGATCGTGGTGGGCCTATTACGAACTGGGGTGGGGCGGTTGGTGGTTTTGGGACCCGGTTGAAAACGCGTCCTTCATGCCGTGGTTGATTGGTACCGCTCTCATACATTCTCTGGCGGTGACGGAGAAGCGTGGAACCTTCAAGAGTTGGACGGTGCTGTTGGCTATTGGCGCTTTTTCTCTGTCCTTGCTGGGGACGTTTCTGGTGCGTTCAGGCGTGTTGACTTCGGTGCACGCCTTTGCGACCGACCCCCGGCGCGGTATCTTTATCTTGGTGCTGCTGTTTTTGGTGGTGGGCTCATCGCTCGTCCTGTTTGCCT
>CAIYNH010000480.1 GCA_903927495.1 uncultured beta proteobacterium | reverse complement strand
CATGGTGTATTAGTAGTTCACCTTCTTCTCGACGAAGCGGAACTGGATAACCGTCAGTGCAATCACGATGGTCATCAGCACGACCGACTGCGCCGCCGAGCCACCCAGGTCCATTGCCTTGAAGCCATCGTAATAGGCCTTGTAAACCAGAATCGAAGTAGCCTGTCCCGGCCCGCCGTGGGTGGTGGCGTCAACGATGGCAAAGGTGTCGAAGAACGCGTACACCATGTTGATCACCAGCAAAAAGAACGTGGTAGGCGATAGCAGCGGAAATTGAATGCTCCAGAATCGCCGCCAGGCCTTGGCACCGTCAATAGCCGCAGCCTCGATCAGGGACTTCGGGATGGATTGCAGCCCGGCCAAAAAAAACAAAAAGTTGTAGGAGATCTGCTTCCAGACTGCGGCCATCACGATCAGCGTCATGCCGTGGCCCTCGTTGAGCAGATGATTCCATTCGAAACCCAAATGCCCTAGCGCGTAGGCCACCACTCCCAGTGATGGCGAAAACATGAAAATCCAGAGCACGCCTGCCACCGCAGGAGCCACCGCGTAGGGCACGATCAGCAGGGTCTTGTAAACCACAGCACCTTTGAGGATGCGGTCGGCAAAAATCGCCAGAATGAGGGATAAACCGATTCCCAGCACCGCCACCAGAATCGAAAACTGCGCGGTGGTTTTGAAGGACGCCAGGTAGCTGTCATTCTGAAACAACTCTTGAAAGTTTTGAACCCCGACCCATTCGGTGGACATACCAAATGCATCTTGCACCTGAAACGACTGCAGCACGGCCTGTGCCGCAGGCCAGAAGAAAAACACGCCAATTACGATGACCTGTGGTGCAATCAGCAACCAGGGTAGCCAGGTTGAACGGAATTGGACGCGTTTTTCCATGGGTCACCGGTTCTCAGGACTTGTTGGCTTTCTGAAAGCGCTCCAGATGCTCATTGCCGCGCTTCACAATGGCTTGCAAGGCTTCTTTGGGCGTTTTCTTGCCGCTCCAGACTTGCTCGAGCTCTTCATCCTCAACCTGGCGAATTTGCACATAGTTGCCCAGTCGGATGCCGCGGCTCTTGTCAGTGACTTTGCGGATCATTTGCTGGACCGCAATGTCAGTGCCAGGCTTTTCTTTGTAGAAACCCGACTTCTCGGTTAGCTGGTAAGCCGCTGTGGTGATCGGCAGGTAACCGGTGCGCTTGTGGCTGGCCGATTGCACTTCGGGGCTGGAGATAAAGTCAAAGAAAGCGGCCACGCCCTTGTACTCGGCGGACTTTTTTCCAGACATGACCCACAGACTGGCACCACCAATGACGGTGTTTTGTGGCGCGCCCTCCACATCGGGGTAGTAGGGAAGCGTTGCCAGGCTGTAGCCGAACTTGGCGTTCTTGGCGACGTTGCCATAGAAGCCGGCCGAGGTGGTGATCATGGCGCATTCGCCCGAGACAAAACTGGCCTCTGGCACGTTGGCGCGGCCTTTGTAAACGAACAGGCCCTGCTTGGCCATGTTGGCGAGGTTCTCGATGTGGCGCTCATGCAGCGGCGAATCGACCTTCAGGCGCGCATCGAGTCCGGCCAGACCATTCGACTTGGTTGCGAATTCGACGTTGTGCCAAGCCGAAAAGCTCTCCAGCTGGGTCCATCCTTGCCAGGCGATGGTAAGCGGGCATTTGTGGCCGCTGGCTTTGAGCTTGGCCGCGGCGAGGGTGACTTCGGGCCAAGTTGCGGGGGGCTTGCTGGCGTCTAACCCGGCCGCCTTGAAGGCGTCTTTGTTGATGTAGAAAATGGTGGTCGAACTATTGAACGGGAAGCTCAGCATTTCGCCGCTGGGTGCGGTGTAGTAACCCGCGACGGCAGACACATAGGCCTTCGGATCAAATTTGTAGCCTGCGTCCTTCATGACCTTGCCGACCGGCACAATCGCACCTTTGCTGGCCATCATGGTGGCAGTACCGACCTCGAACACCTGCAGGATGTTGGGAGCGTTGCCAGCACGAAAAGCGGCAATTGCGGCTGTCATGGATTCGTCGTAACTGCCCTTGAAAGTCGGGACAATTTTGTATTCTTTTTGCTTGCCGTTGAACTCTTTAGCCAGGTCGTTGACCCATTCACCATTGACGGCGGTCATGGAGTGCCACCACTGGATCTCGGTTTGTGCCTGGGCGTTGACCGATAACGCTGATGCGAGCGCAAGCGCTACAAATTTCAGTTTCATGGGAATTCCTGTGGAAAATATATATCGTAACCAACCTGTGTGTCAGTCAGATTAAACGTGATTCCGGCTCGTGGTTGCTCGGTGGTTTCCACTAGACCGGCGCTACACGGGATTGGCGCTGGCGCACTTGCCACTGCACAAAGTAGGTGTTTGCTGCGCTGCGGTAAAATTTCTCCTCTGCCAAGGCGGCCTTGAAAGT
>CAIYNH010000479.1 GCA_903927495.1 uncultured beta proteobacterium | reverse complement strand
GTAGGTATGGCTCGGGCCATGGGCCCGCTGTGCGAACAGGTGCTGTTTGTGGGTGGTTGCGCCACCGGTCTGTTGCTAGACGATGCGGGGCTAATGGATGTGCGCCCCACGGAGGATGTAGATGCAATCGTTGATGTTGCCTCGTTGGCGGGTTGCCAACTGCGGATGTGATCTTGTCCAGCGTGTGAACTCCAACACTCGCTCGCTTTTTCAACGGAAATCCAATTGAAGAAAAGGTACATCTGGTTGTGAGGGTCCTCATCCTCAAGCGCGCTAAAGCTCAGTTCTCCAAATGTGCTGCGATCAAAACCGCAGAGAGCTGCCAAGAATTCATCCAAACAGGCTACGTTCACTTTCGCCAATACTTCGTCCGTATTTGATCTCTTCGCATTTGCCCGTCCATCGCCCTTGCGATCTTTCCGCAGGGCTGTCAGCGCAAGTGCGTACTCATTCCAATAGTTCACCGCCTCGTGAATGGTGCTTTGTAAAACTCGCGCGGTGGAATGCAGAGCAGGCAATCCCACAGCGACTCAGACCGATCATCACAGCGGAAGTTGATTGCTTCTTCCCTTCGTGCCCCAAGATTGTGCTACTCCCACACGACCTGGTAATTCTCAACGACGTTGAATTTCTGTCACTGCCGCGAGGCGGGCTGTCGCTCGGGGTGTTCAGGCTTCTTGGTGGTATCTGGTAACCCGCTCTACCTCTTTTTTGGAGCCCATAAATACACTCACACGTTCGTGAAGCTTGGTTGGAGTGATGTCCATGATGCGGGTTTTCCCATTGGTGGCTGTGCCGCCAGCTTGCTCGATCAGCCAACTCATGGGGTTGGCTTCGTACATCAGGCGTAATTTTCCGGCTTTTTCAGGTTCACGCTTGTCCCATGGGTACATAAAGATACCACCACGGGTCAAAATCCGGTGTACGTCAGCCACCATGCTGCCGACCCATCGCATGTTGAAATCTTTGCCCCGTGCTCCATCTTTGCCTTGCAGGCATTCGTTGATATAACGGTCAACCGGTGGTGCCCAGTGGCGCTGGTTGCTCATGTTGATTGCAAATTCTTTGGTGTCTTCGGGTACTCGCAAATTTTCTTCGGTCAAGATAAACGAGCCTTGCTCGCGATCCAGTGTAAACACCACAACGCCGTCACCTACGGTCAGCACAAGAGTGGTTTGTGGGCCATAAACGCAGTAACCGGCGGCGACCTGTTTGGTGCCCGGTTGCAAGAAGTCTTGTTCAGACACTCCGAGCCCTTCGGGCTTGATGAGCACGCTGAAAATGGTGCCAATGCTGACATTTACGTCAATATTGCTGGAACCATCCAGTGGGTCGAACATTAACAGGTACTCGCCTTGCGGGTAGCGGTTGGGCACCACATAGATGCCTTCCATTTCTTCGCTGGCCATGGCAGCCAGATGGCCGCCCCATTCGTTGGCTTCAATCAGCACCTCATTGGCAATGATGTCGAGCTTTTTTTGCATCTCGCCTTGCACGTTCTCGCTGCCGGCACTGCCCATCACATCACCCAAGGCACCTTTATTGACGGCTTGACTGATGCGCTTGCAGG
>CAIYNH010000478.1 GCA_903927495.1 uncultured beta proteobacterium | reverse complement strand
GGCAACTGCTTCGTGTCCCGTCCACTTGAGCATCCACCACAGTCGACCACTGTAGTTCACACCTTGGCGATCATAGACCACCGCTTGCATATCGCTGGAGAAGCCAATGCTACCCAGCCAGGTGGCAAAATTATCCCGCGATGGCAGCGGGTGGCGGCCAGCGCTGGCAGCATCTGCTGCGCCCTTTGCGCTTAAATGCCGATCCAGATCGGCGCGCACGGCCCCGGGAATATGTGCCTGTGCATATTGCGCGTCGCCAGCTTGGGGCTGCATCAATTCGAAGCTGCAGTCAAACACCATCACGGCTTGACCGTTTGTGCGCAAAGTTTGGAGTTGGTCAACTGAAATCAGGGTGGAATACATCTGGATTTTCCTAGGTGGTTGTCGGTATTAATGTTCCTCTGCGGGGGTGTTGGGCAGGGTGCGCGTTCGCAACGCGGTGGCGGCCAGGCCACTGATCACAATCAAGCCCATGCCGGCCCAGCCAATCACCGGTATCTGGTCGCCAAACAGCACCAGACTGTAAAACGCAGCAAACACGATGCCCGAGTATTGCAGGTTGGCCACCAGCAAGGTGGAGCCCCGGCTGTAGGCGCGGGTCATGCACCATTGCCCCAACGATGCCAGGATGCCAATGGGAACGAGCCACGCCGCGGCGGCCCAAGTCACCTGAGCCCAGGGGGTGGTTCCCGTATAAGAAATTCCCACCAGTCCGACCAGTGTGGTGCCCACTGAAAAATAAAACACGGTTCGCTCTTCGGGTTCACCGGCTTTGCCCAAGGCAGTGACCTGCAGGTAAGCCAGCGACGCTCCCATGCCTGACAGCAGGCCAATCAATCCGGCAAACAACTGGTTCTGGTCGAGCGTGGGTCGCAGCATCATGACCACTCCAGCAAAACCAGCCAGCACGGTGGCCAGCAGCGGCCCCTGCTGTTGGGCTTGGCCGAACAGCACCGCGCCACCCACAATAAATGCCGCCACCCAGACACCGCTCATGTAATTCAGCGTCATGGCTGTGGCCAGTGGCAAGTGGGCCAGCGCATAAAACCAGGTGGCCAGTGAGGCCACACCAATGATGCTGCGCCAGGCGTGCATCAGTGGCACCGGGGTGGCAATGGGTGTGCCACGCGAGCGCATAACCAGCCCGATAAAAATGATGCTGACAAAGCCCCGGTAGAACACCAGTTCGAAAGTGCTGAAGCTGACAGATGCCACCTTGATGCCCACCGCCATGGTTGAAAAAAAGAACGAGCCGAGCAGCATCCAGAGCGCTTGCATTTTTATAAATTTAGATCAAATACGTCTTTAAACAAAGCCTGTAAAGCATATAGTGCTATCAAATATATACCTATCTCAGATGCTCATCAGTTTCCGATACCAACTGTGAAAGTGCTGCATGCCATCTTCCATGGGACTCTGATAGGGCCCAGTTTCGTTGTCGCCACGTGCCAGCAGGGCTTGGCGGCCGGCATCCATACGCTCACCGATCTCGTCGTCCTCAATGCAAGTTTCCATGTAAGCAGCTTGCTGGGCATCAACAAACTCGCGCTCGAACGCTGCGATTTCTTCGGGGTAATAAAACTCGACCATGTTCATGGTTTTGTTAACTCCCATGGGGTGCAAGGTGGAAACAGTCAGCACATGCGGATACCACTCGACCATGATGTGCGGGTAATAGGTGAGCCAAATGGCTCCGCGCGTAGGTAATTTTCCATCTCGGTATTTCAACAGTGCCTCATGCCAGCGTTGGTAAACAGGCGAACCCGGCCGTCCGAAGGCGTTGGAAACACCCACTGTTTGCACCGAATAGCTGTCCTTGAACTCCCAACGCAGGTCATCGCAAGTCACAAAGTGGCCCAGACCTGGGTGGAACGGGCCGACGTGGTAGTCCTCCAGATAGACCTCGATAAAGGTTTTCCAGTTGTAGTTGCATTCGTGCAACTCAACCTTGTCGAGAGCAAAGCCCGTGAAATCAAGCTCGGCGCGTGGACCCATGCCAGCCAGATCGGCGGCAATGTTGCGTCCGTTGTCTTCGAAAAGCAGACCATTCCAATTTTGCAGCTTGTAATTGTTCAGGTTCAGGCAGGGGTCATTGGCAAAGTGCGGTGCACCGATCAATTGGCCAGCAGGCGCCGCGGCACCGCCACTGTAGGTCCAGCGGTGGATTGGGCAGACGATATTGCCACCGGTGGCGGCACCAGTCTGGGCGTTGAGTGAGCCCCGGCCGTTAAGCATGATGGCCTGGCGATGGCGGCAGATGTTGGAGATCAGCTCAATGCCATTTGACGTGTGAAGCAACGCACGGCCATTTTTCTCTTGTGGCAGAGTCGCGTAGTCTCCCACATTGGGAACACTCAGGGCATGGCCGACATAGCGCGGTCCCTGCTGAAACAGGGTTCGCAACTCACGCTGGTACAACGCGGCATCAAAATATGAGTCAACTGACAGCTGTGAACCGCTATTGATGGTGTCAGATATCCGGGAGTTCACCAGCTCGGCGGGTTTTTCGTGTCTTGCACGTGTGTGGGGTTTGCACAGTTTTTGCACAACTCGGTCCTTCAAAGATGCAAAAAACCCCTCAAAGAGGGGCCTTGAATAGCAGCTACCTCGAGAGCTGCGCTGACCGGCATTGTACGGCTTTCGAAATATTTGCGGTTTGCATCGGTGTGATGGCATGTCGTCAGCGCTTTTACGAAGTCGGTGTCAAGTCAGGGCGGAGGAAAATTTTCGTCAGAACGAAGTGATTTTGAACCGCTACACTGATTTACCATTATGCGGTCGCTCAACTTTGGCGACCGCCACTGCCTTTAAACCATGAAAGCGGATCATGAAACGAAATTTGTTAGCTATTTGTGTAGCCGGTTTGTTCGCCATGACTATCGGTTCTTTCCCTTCTACGGGGCTTGCTGAACAGACCGAGTACAGCTTTTCACCTGTGAATCAGTTTGGTATCCAGCTCACGGCAGCTTACTGGAATCCCATCATTGCCTATGTTTCGGAGAAAAGTGGGGTCAAACTCAATCTCAAAATTGGTCGTACCTCGGCCGACACCACCAGCTATGTATTGGCCAAAGAAGTTGAATTTGTATTTAGCAACCATTTGTTCAGTCCAGAGCGTGAAAAGCTGGGCTGGAAAGTATTTGGTCGCCGACAAACACCTGCTTTGCAAGGCCAAATCGTCGTCACGGCTGACTCACCGATCACCGATTTGAATCAGCTCAAGGGCAAAGAGATTGCATTTGCAGGGCCGGAGGCGTTTGTGGTTTACAAGGTTCCGTACGCCCATTTGTTGTCAAATAATATCGATGTCAAAGTGGTCTTTGCTGGCAATCAGGATGCGTCGTTGGTCCAGCTCCTGAGCGGGAAGGTGCAAGCGGCTGGCGGCAATTCGCAGTTGGTGGAGGGTTATGCAAGGCGTGAAAACAAGAAATTCCGGGTTCTGTGGAGTTCTGAGCCGTTTCAGGATCTGGCACTGATGGCTTCCGGGAAAGTGCCAGAAAAAGAAGTACGTTCAGTAGCTAATGCCTTCATTCAAATGGCAAAAGACCCCAAAGGGCGTGACATCCTGCATCAGGCGTCCAAAGAAGTTGGACTTGCCAACGACGCTTACTTTATTGCTGCGACGGATGCTGATTACGCGTCTTATCGGCGATTTTTCCAGAACGCGCCAACTTCCCTTCATTGATGTCCTGACAGCATGAATTTCTTGCTGCGCCTGCTACCCAGTACCTTGCTGGGGCGCGTGTTTTCACTGTACGTGGCTTGTCTGGTCATTTTTGTGGGTTCAGGTCTCAGTCTGTTTTATAAATACCAATTTTCACAGTACGTCGAAGAGGAGTTGGTATCTGCGGAGATGATGATGAATGTTGCCGCACAAAGTGTGGCTGACAGTGCGGTGATTGGTGATTACGACACCATTGCTAAAACTTTGGATCGTGTCATGTCCCGGTCCAGGTTTTCAGTGGTGGAATTCATTGATTCCAGAGGCTCTGTGCTCAAGGCGGTCAATCGATCAAGCGCCGCTCATGCTCCGCCACAGTGGTTAAATGCCCTTGTGCAGGAGCAACTTTTTGATGTCAATCGCAACATCGTGGTGGGTGGCAAAGATTATGGGGTGCTGCGGGTCAGTTTTGCCAGTGATCAGGTCGCTGGTGAATTATGGGGTTTGGCCTTGATGGCCCTAGCGCTGTCACTGAGTTCGCTGGCCGGCGGCATGGTGGTGATTTG
>CAIYNH010000477.1 GCA_903927495.1 uncultured beta proteobacterium | reverse complement strand
TTGATGAACGAACTGGCCATCATCTTTGACAAGATGAACATTGACACCGCCGAGGTTTTGCAAGCGGCCGGCACCAAATGGAACTTTTTGAAGTTCAGCCCCGGTTTGGTGGGTGGCCACTTTATACCGGTAGCAGACTTCAGAAAAAAACTCATCAGGGGCGGCTGCTTTGTTGACGTGAAAGCCTGCTTTGATGCCAAGGCGTTTGAAGACGTGGGGATCAAGGTTTGGCGGTTGTGAGTTTGCTATTATTTTGGTAGCTTCTGGCGCCTGTGCAGCGGGCGCTACAGGCCAAATTGGCTGGTGGCCATAGCGACGCATCACACCCATAAAATGAAGCGATGCAAATTGAATATGACCCGAAAGCCGATGCCATGTATATCCGCCTCATCGCCGGTACCGTGGTTGACAGCGATGAGGTGCGACCAGGCGTGGTGTTCGATTTCGATGTCAACCGCCGAGTCTTGGGCATTGAGATGTTGGATGTCAGCTTGCGCACCGATAACCCCAAGGAGACGGCGTTGGAGCTTGTGGGTTAAGCAATTAGCAAAAGCTCATCAAAGGTGGCTGCTTGATTGACGTGAAAGCCTGCTTTGCCGCCAAGGCGCTATTGACTTGGTAGCTGCCTGCGCGCGTACGGTGGGCGTTAGTGGCCTAAAAGCCTTTGTAACTTTGGCAAAGCCAGGATCGCAGCTTTGGGCTACAAAGAAATCGTCTGCCGCTGCATAGGTGCTGCGCCCTCGCTGCGATTGCCATTTTTTTGGTTGTACCTGTGCAGCTGCTTGATCGACGCGAATAACATCGCCCAAGACGTACCGGGTGCGAATATGATCTGTCACCAACGTTCTGCCCAAGAAAGCCCATTATGCAAATTGCTATCGAACTGCCCAACGATTTTGTTGCGTTTCAGGCGGAACCCGCTATTCGCCGGGAAATCAGCACGTCTTATGCGTTGTGGCTTTTCCAACAAGAGCGCGTTACCCTGGCCAAAGCGGCTGAACTGGCGGGTGTGGATTTGTACGACTTTATGGTCATTTGCAAAGACAACCATGTTCCGGTCATTGATGTCAGCCGAGATGAGTTGCTCGATGAACTCGGCAGCTTTGGCGCGTCATGATTCTTGTCGCGGATGCCTCAGCACTGATTGCGCTCTCAGTCTGCGATGCGCTGACCTTGCTTGATGCGCTTTTTGGCGATGTTGTCGTGCCTGAGGCGGTGTACCGGGAAGTGGCTGTAACGGGCAAGCCAGAATCGGTTCGGCTGCAGAGCTACTTGCAAGGCAAGGTGCGCTCGGTGAACATGCAAAACTTTGTTTATTTGGATGCCTTTGCAGATGCTGGTGAAACATGCCGCCATGTTGCTCTACAAGGAAATTGCCGCCGACTATTTGCTTGTTGATGATAAGCGTGGCCGTAAGGTGGCCAAAATCAATCAGATCAAGACGATTGGATCGCTTGGCGTGCTGCTGCAAGCCAAGCGCGCGGGCCTGATTCCTGCTGTCGCCCCCTTGCTCAAACTCATTATCCGAAGCCCCGTATTTTTGAACAAAGAATTGCTGAAGACTGTACTGGCGTTGGCAGGTGAATAGCTTGCGGCAATTGGGGTCAGGGTACCATCCTGTACAAAGCAAAAGCGCGCAGAGCGGTTTGGGCATCTTGCTGGAGTTTGGGCCTGACAAGGGCTGACAGATCCAGGTCTTCGGTGTCTGGTATGCTGACAACCAGACCGCAGCACCTTGAAGGTGCCGATGCCCTGATCATCGCCACCGAGTGGCGCGAGTTCCGTAGCCCCAACTTTGACACCATCAAAGCCAAGCTGAAAACCCCGGTTATCTTCGATGGCCGCAACCTCTATGACCCAGCGCTGGTCAGAGGCTTGGGGTTTGAGTATTTGGCGATTGGAAGGTGAGGTCGCTTTGATTTTTATAGCTGCTTGCGCAGGTGCAGCGCGTGCTGGATGGCGTTAGGTAGGCCGTATTTCTGCATGAAGATTGACACCCAATGCGCGCACAACTTTCATTACCGTGTCATAGCGTGGCTTTGCACCAGGGGCTAGCGCTTTGTAGAGGCTTTCTCGCCCTAAACCGGAGTCTTTGGCCAACTGTGTCATGCCGCGTGCACGTGCCACAGTTTTCACTGCGACAAGAAACGCTTCGGGCTCGGGGTCTTCCAGTGCGGCGGTCAGATAGGCAGCAATGGTGACCTCGTTGTCTAGGTAGTCCGCCGTGTCAAATGGGGTGAAGTTGCTCATGATGTCAGTCCTTGGGTAGTGCGGTCGCCATGTCGATAGCGCGTTTAATGTCTCGTTTTTGGGTTGACTTGTCACCCCCCAACAGCAGCAAGTAAAGCACTTTGCCGGACCGGGTGAAATACACCCGGTAGCCTAGCCCTTAGTGAATTCGCATTTCAGAAACACCATCGCCTACGGGTTCACAATCGCCAAAATTACCTCTGGCCGCGCGGTCTAGACGCAATGCAATTTGCGCTTTACCAACCTGGTCTTTCAAGTTGATCAGCCAGGCATCGAATTCATCAGATTTCTAGAAGATGTTCATGCGATAAGTGTATTCGATTGGATACGTTTCGATCAATGGGGTCAGACTCCAATTATTGGACGTTGATCAATGCCTTGGTGCATGCAGACCATCGCGGGCAGGGCGGCGTGGTGATAGTGCGGTATCCGGACCGGATCGAGTTGTCTAATCCCGGATCATTGCTGGTCTCGCACGTGCAGTTGCTGCAAGGCGGTGGTGACCGCTCAGGTGGAAGGCAGCGTCACAAGGTATCCGTGCATGAACGCAATATTGCAGAACTGGTGGATTCGATGGCGCAGCTCCTGGCCAACCCACCAACTCCGCCTAGGCGCTCTATCGGGTTTTTGACGCAAGAAGAGTTGCTAAGCAAGTCCAAAGGAACCAAAGGAAAGGCAGATTTGGGCAATAATTAACTACCATATTGATGGCCTATTACGCATATTGCATAAGGTCTACAGCCATATTTTGTATAAATTAGTTAGGAATAACTCATGAAAATCACCGTCATGGGAACCGGCTAGGCACAGCCGACCGGGTCAAGGCTGCCATTGCCGATGAGTTGGCCAAGCGCGGTGTCAGCACGCCCTTTAGCGTGGTCAGCAACCCCGAATTTCTGAAAGAAGGTGCGGCCATTGATGACTTCATGCGCCCCGACCGCATTGTGGTGGGCTGTGATGACGCGCAAGCCGAGCTCATCATGCGCAACCTCTACGCCCCTATTCAGCGCCGCCACGACCGCCTGATCATCATGGACATTCGCAGTGCCGAACTCACCAAGTACGCCGCCAACGCCATGCCGGCCACGCGCATCAGCTTCATGAACGAGCTGCCCAACTTGGCCGAGAAGTTGGGCGCTGGCACCGAGTCCGTGCGCAAAGCCACCAGCCGCGATGTGATTGCCGACCTGCTGGCCGCAGGTGCCACCGTGACCGCTTACGACCCCGTTGCCATGGACGAGGCCAAGCGCTGTTTCCCCAATGAACCCCGCCTGACTTATGCCGACATCCAGACCGCTGCACTTGAAGATGCAGACGCCTTGATCATCGTCACCGAGTGGCGCGAGTTCCGTAGCCCCAACTTCGACACCCTCAAAGCCATGCTGAAAACCCCGGTGATCTTCGATGGCCGCAACCTCTACGACCCCGCGCTGGTGCGCGGCATGGGGTTTGAGTATTTTGCGATTGGGCGATGAGGCTTGTAAATTTTTTCTTGCCATACCAGATAAATACCTGGTTATGGATCACTTGACGTGGTTTCCATTGAAAAATGCACATAGCGACGCATCACACTCATAAAATGAAATAATGCAAATTGAATTTACCCAGCACGCTCTCACACGCATGAAAGAGCGTGGCATCAGCCAGGATGAAGTTTTGGCCACGCTTGACCACCCCATTCGAACGCTAAGTGCAGAAAATGAACGGTTCGAAGCGCAGGGTTGGATAGAGCGTGCTAAAAAGCGTTTGCTGCTGCGTGTAATTTGCGAACACGGGGTAGTAGTGACCGTTGTGACGGTGACGGCCACCAGCAAGCTTGAAAAATATGGAGTTGTCCCATGAAAATTGAATATGACCCTAAAGCCGATGCCATGTATATCCGCTTGATCGCCGGTACTGTGGTTGACAGCGATGAGGTGCGACCAGGCGTTGTGTTCGATTTCGATGCCAACGGCCGAGTCTTGGGCATTGAGATGTTGGATGTCAGCTTGCGCACTGACAATCCCAAAGAGATGGCGTTGGAGCTTGTGGGTTAAGCAATTAGCAAAAGCTCATCAAAAGTGGCTGCTTTGTTAACGTGAAGGCATGCTTTGATGACAAACCGTTTGAAGACATGGGAATCAAGGTTTGGCGGCTGTAATGCGCTATTGAATAAGGAGCTGCTTGTGCAGGTAAGGCGGGCATTAGAAACCAATTTGGCTTATAACTTTCATACCAAACAATTCAATTGCGCATAAATCCTGGCATACCCCGGCGTGCTCAAAGCATCCGGTACCAAGGCAAAAGCGCGTAGCGCGGCTTGGGCCTCTTGCTGAAGTTTGGGG
>CAIYNH010000476.1 GCA_903927495.1 uncultured beta proteobacterium | reverse complement strand
GTCGGCATGTTGGGCCCCTTGCCCTTGCTAGATTTGGAATACACCGAAGACTCTGCTTGCGACACCGACATGAACGTTGTCATGACCGCAGACGGCAACTTTGTCGAAGTGCAGGGCACCGCCGAAGGCGCACCATTTAGCCGCGACCAAATGAATGCCTTATTGGCTTTGGCAGAAAAAGGCATTGGTGAGCTCATCGCCATGCAGCAAGCCGCCTTGAAGGGCTGATGCATGAAGCGGATTGTTTTGGCGTCCAACAACGCTGGAAAGTTAGCTGAGTTGCAAGCCATGTTGGCGCCTTTGGGCGTGGAGTTAGTCAAGCAGGGTGACTTAAATATTCCAGAAGCAGATGAGCCCTTCCACACTTTTGTAGAAAACGCCTTAGCCAAAGCCCGGCACGCATCGCGCTACGCGGGATTGCCCGCGGTAGCCGACGATGCCGGCTTGTGCGTGGATGCATTTGGCGGCCTGCCAGGCGTTCAAACCGCTTTTTATGCCACTCAATTTGGCTACACCAAGAGCGATGCCAACAATGTGCGCGCCTTGCTAGAACAAATGCAACACATTGACAACCGACGCGCAGCCATGGTCAGCACACTGGTGGCCGTGCGCTCGCCCGAGGATCCCGAGCCACTGGTGGCGGTAGGTCGTGTGGTCGGTGAAATTGCGCGTGCGCCCGTCGGCAGCAACGGCTTTGGCTTCGATCCGGTGATGTTTATTCCCGAATTTGGTCAAACTTTTGCCCAGTTACCCAATGCCGTCAAGAACGCCAACAGCCACCGGGGCCGCTCCGCACAGGCCATGCTGGCACTGATGCGTGAGCGCTGGTTATGATGGGTTTCTAAGGTGGCGCGGCCCCCGATGCTGGTGGATGCAGGTGCCGAGCCTGCGCCTGGCGCGCAGATGCACGACGTTACGCATTACATGCGACCTGGCACCCTGCAACTGGCTGCGTTGCCACCACTGTCACTCTATGTGCACTTGCCCTGGTGCCTAAAAAAATGCCCTTATTGCGACTTCAACTCACACGAGGTCGGGCCCAAACAGGTGCCAGAGCAGGCTTATCTGGAGGCACTGATGACGGACCTGGAGGCCGCCTTGCCTCTGATATGGGGCCGCAGTGTGCAAACCGTGTTTATCGGTGGTGGCACACCCAGTCTGTTTTCGCCTCAAGCGGTGGACCAGTTGATTGCCGGCATCCGGGCTCGCTTGAGGCTTGTTCCTGCTGCTGAAATCACTCTTGAAGCCAATCCAGGTACATTCGAAAAAGACCGTTTCAAAGCTTTCAGGTCCGCTGGCATCACGCGTCTGTCAGTCGGCGTGCAGAGCTTCAACGACGATTTTTTGCGCCAACTCGGCCGGGTTCACGACCGCGCGCAAGCGCTGGCTGCTGTGACCGAAGCAGCGCAGGCATTTGACACCTTCAATCTGGACCTGATGTACGCGCTGCCCGGCCAGACGCTGGCCACGCTGCGAGAAGATGTACTCACCGCCTTGGCGCTGGGGCCCAAGCACTTGTCGATTTACCACCTGACGATCGAGCCCAACACGTTTTTTGCCAAATATCCGCCGGCGGCAGTCGATGACGATCTGGCCGCCGACATGCTCGACCTGATCACTGACATGACGGGGGCGGCAGGCTTGCAGCGTTACGAGGTGTCGGCGTATGCGCTACCCGGCCACGCCTGTGCCCACAACCTCAATTACTGGCAGTTTGGCGACTACCTGGGCTTGGGGGCCGGGGCTCACAGCAAGCTCAGCTTTGCGCACCGGGTGGTGCGACAAGTGCGCTTTCGTGACCCGGCACGCTACATGGAGCAAGCACTTGCGGGCCACTGCGTGGCACAAGAAGACGAGGTCAGCCGCGCTGATTTGCCCTTCGAGTTCATGCTCAACGCCTTGCGCCTGAAAGACGGGTTTGCATTGGCACAGTTTGGCGAGCGCACGGGTTTGTCTAGCAGCGCCATTCTGCACGGCCTGAACCAAGCCGAGAAACAGGGTTTGCTGGAGTGGGGTCTAACCCATGCAAAACCCACGGCACGCGGATTTGATTTTCTGAATGATCTTCAATTGCTATTCTTAAAATAGCACCTTATGCCCGTCAAATAAGCTCTGTGGCCGATTTTTTATGGGCAATAACTTAACCCATTCTGGCCAGCAGTGTCTCCATGTCTTTGAGCATCACGCTCAGATCAGATTTTTGCGCTGCGTCAGGGCGCAGACAGGCATCCATTTCCTGCTCCATAAAGCACAGCGTCATGCGCAAATAGGTGCTGTCCAGCGCTTTACGCACGGCCGAGAACTGCTGCGCAATCTTGAGGCAACTCTCCCCTTCCTCAAGCATACGCTGCACACCACGAATCTGCCCCTCAGCGCGGCGCAGACGATTAAGCACATCGCTGCGTGCCACTTCATTGGTCAAAACGGTCATGAAAATTCCTTACATTGATCACCGAAACTGTCATGCCCGAGAGCGCGGTTAGGCGCTCTGCGAACCCTCAGTTGGCACAGCCGATTTTGGACTCTGGGACACCGAGTTTTTTCAGAATAATGCCCAGCGGACAAAAATCAGTAAAACCCGACTGAAACAGGTTGGCACCGACAAACGCCGTGAACGCCAAGGCCCATTTGCTGACAAACAGCGGACTGCCTTCAACCCCAAGCGAGAGCGAAATCATGATAAAAAGCCCGGCAAATACCAGAATGTAGCGTTGTACGGTCACGGTGATAACTCCTTGTTAAATCATTTGTCCAAACGGTTGATACCCAGAATACCCATCACGTATTTTTCATAGATAGGCTCCGACGTTCCTTTTTTGAGCTTGCGCATGAAGTATTTCTCATAGGCAATTTTGGCCAGATGAACCCATTTACCCTTCTTGAACCAGTTGACGTTGCGCGGCGGAATTTGCGGCAAGGCCACAAACGCGGCACCGGTATCCCCCATATCTGCCAGGCAGACAGCGTTCCAGGTGCCCTTGGCAGTCGCTGGTTTGCCCACCAATTCATCTGCAATATTGTGGCAAATCGCCGTCATCATGCTCTCAATCATATAGCCCGTCTTGGGCGTGCCTGTAGGCACCGGGGTGATTTCGACGGGTGGTATGGCAACACAGACACCGGCCGAGAAGATATTCCGGTAAGCCTTGCTTCTTTGGAACTCATCAATCAACACAAAGCCACGCGGGTTGCACAGATTGGGCACGGCCGCAACGGCATCCACACCTTTGAAGGCGGGCAACATCATTGACATCTTGAACGGGACCTCATGGTCTTTGAGCAGGTTGCCCTGGTCATCGAGTTGGGTCACAAACATCTTGCCTTGCTCTACCTTGGTGGTTTTGGCGTTGGTAATCCATTTCATGTCGCGACCACGCAACTCAGACTCCAGCATCGATTTGCTGTCACCTACGCCGCCCAGACCCAGATGACCGATATAGGGCTCACTCGTGACATAGGTGATGGGAACCTTGTTGCGCAATTTGCGGCGACGCAAATCCGTGTCAAGAATAAAAGCAAACTCGTAGGCGGGGCCAAAACAACTGGCCCCGGGCATGGCACCGATCACAACCGGACCGGGATTTTTCAAAAATTCCTGGTACTCGGCGAAGAAGGCTTGGGCATGATCGATATGACAGATCGAATGCGTGAATCCACCCCCGCCTGATTTGACAGGCCCCGCGCCCTCTACTTCGCTAAATGACAGCTTGGGCCCGGTGGCGATCACCAAATAGTCGTAAGCCAGAACGTCGCCGCCAGCTAAAGTGAGCTTGCTGGCTGTGGCATCAATTTGAGTCACGGCTTTTGCAATAAAACCAATTTTTTTACGCTCTAGGTACGGCGCAATTGGCAGCGTAACGGCTTCGCGATCACGCCAGCCCACTGCGACCCACGGGTTACTGGGTACAAACTGAAAGTAATCTGTGCTGTTGACCACCGTGATGCGGTGTTCTTTGGGCAGCAATTCCCGCAACTCGTAGGCTGCGGGCATGCCGCCAATGCCTGCCCCCATGATGACGATATGAGCCATGTTTTGTCTCCTGTTAGTGTTTAGGTTAATTTACGCTTGTGAAAAAGTCGCGTCTGCGCGCGATTCCATACGACGCCAGTACAGCGCGTAATACAGGACGGGTATGACCACCAGCGTGAGCAGGGTCGAAACCAGAATGCCGAATATCAGTGAGATGGCTAGACCATTGAAAATAGGGTCATCCAAGATAAAGAATGCACCGATCATGGCAGCCAGTCCCGTTAAAGCGATGGGCTGCGCGCGCACGGCGGCCGACTGCACCACAGCCTCTTTGAAGGCCATACCCTGCGCCACCTGCAAATCAATAAAGTCCACCAGCAAGATTGAGTTGCGCACAATGATGCCGGCCAGCGCAATCATGCCGATCATTGACGTGGCCGTAAACTGTGAACCCAAAAGTGCGTGCCCAGGCATCACACCAATAATGGTTAGGGGAATCGGTGCCATGATGACCAGCGGTGTCAAGTAGCTCTTGAACTGGGCCACCACCAACAGATAGATCAGAATCAGACCAACGCCGTAGGCAGCACCCATGTCGCGAAAGGTATCGTAGGTAATTTGCGATTCACCGTCCCACTTGATGGCGTACTGCCGGTAGGGGTCGGACGGCTGACTGATCCAGTACTCACCCAAGCCGCCGGTGCCAGGTAAAGCGGCATCGGCGAGCTTGTTACGTATGGAAAACAAGCCATACAAAGGCGAATCCAGCTTGCCCGCCATGTCACCATACACATAACTCACGCCTTGCAGGTCCTTGGTAAACAAGGGCTTGTCAATCACGCCATGCTCTACCTGCACCAACTCCGACAAAGGCACCATCTGCCCGCTGGCGGCGCGCAAAGGCATGGCCAGCACAGCATCCAAGCCAACTTGGGAGGTCAGTGGCAATTGCAGTCTGACCGGCACCGGATATTTGTTGTGACCGTCATGCAAATAGGCCGCATCGGTGCCCGACAGCGCCATGGCAGCGGTTTGCGCGACCACCGCTACCGAGATGCCCAAGGACTCAGCACGTTGTCGACGCACCCGCAGATAGGCTCGAGGTGCATTTTCTTTGAGTGAGGTATCAACCCCCACGATGTCCGGTGTCGACTCAAACGCTTTGGCAATGCGGCCAGCGAGTTGTTGGCGACCAGCTTCATCCGGCCCATAGATCTCTGCCACCAACGGGGACATCACCGGCGGGCCTGGTGGAACTTCCACCACTTTAATGCGTGCCAGGTGACGCGCACCGATTTTCTCCAGCTCGGGTCGCAAACGCTGGGCAATCACGTGGCTCTTGTCACTGCGGTGGTGTTTGTCCACCAGATTCACCTGCAAATCACCCTGATCGGGATCTGCCCGCAGATAGTACTGACGCACCAGGCCATTGAAAGTGATGGGTGATGCGGTACCTGCATAAGCTTGCAAATTCAACACCTCGGGCTGCTGCGCCAAAAAAGCACCTAGTTCATGCAACACAGCGGCAGTGTCTTCCAGGGGCGTGCCCGCAGGCATTTCAACCACCACTTGAAATTCGCTTTTGTTGTCAAAGGGCAGCATTTTCAATACCACCCACTGCACCAGCGTCAGCCCCACCGAAAGTGCCAGAGCGACCAGAATGCCAGCCAGCAACAGCCAGCGCTTGCGGGCGCTGTCCAGAAATGGGGTCAACACCCGTGCAAACAGCACTTGTAGTTTGGGCCCCAAACCTTTAGCTTCATGCTGTGATTCAGCGCTGTGGGCGTGCGATTTCATCAGTTTCAAAGCCAGCCAGGGCGTGACTGTGAACGCGATTCCAAGAGAAATCGCCATGCCCAGGCTCGCATTGATAGGTATTGGGCTCATGTACGGACCCATTAACCCAGACACAAAAGCCATCGGTAACAGGGCCGC
>CAIYNH010000475.1 GCA_903927495.1 uncultured beta proteobacterium | reverse complement strand
CGCTTGCGGCCATTGCTCGGCGAAACGCAGCAGCGCCCGGTGGGGCTTGGCATCTGACAACTTGCACTCCACCAAGTGGGTGAGCGTGTCGCCCTCACTAAGACAAAAGTCCACTTCAGCTTCGTCCTTGGTGCGGATGTAATGCAAATCTACCGCTTGACCGCGTGTGTCTTGCTGCCATTGAACTTGTTTGAGCAGGTGGCAGGCCACCAGATTTTCAAATCGCACACCGTCGTCGCCCAGTACCAAACCAGTATCGAAAAAATAGACCTTGGGCGCTCGCAAGGCGGCACGCACAATGTTGCGGTGCCACGGGCGCACCACAAACACAATGAATAGGGCCTCCAGGATGTCCAGGTATTTGCCCAAGGTCACAGATGACAGGTTCAAGTCACGCGCCAATGATGCCAACGACAGCGGTGAGCCCACACGCGCGCGCAGCATCTCGGCAAAGAGGCGCATGGCGTTGACCTCTTGCAGGCGCGAAAACTCCAGCACATCCTCGCGCACCAGACCGGCAAAGTAATCATTGCGCCAGCGCTGGGCATCGTCAGTCGTCGCGGCCAAAGCAGGCTCTGGGAAGCCTCCGCGCTCAAGCAGATGCGTGAGTGCAGCCTGGGGTGCGCTTTGGGTGACATCACACCATTCACGGACCGACAAAGGATGCAAACGCAATCTGAAATAGCGCCCCGCCAAGGACTCACCACTTTGCCGGAAGGTATCCATGCACGCACCTCCTGTGACCAGTATGGCTTGATCTGGCCCACGACCATCAACAACCCCTTTGAGCCAGGCTTTCCAATCGCGCATTTTGTGAATTTCATCAAGCACCAACAGCGGCGCGCTGGTGCGCCAGCTTTGCGCAAGAATGACCGTTCGGTGTGCCGCCACATCAAAGTTCAGGTATTGGGTGCCGCTTTGCTCATTGACTAATTGACGGCTCAGTGTGGTTTTTCCTACTTGGCGCGGGCCGGTGAGTACCACCAATTTTTTTAGAAGGTCTTGGCGAACTTGGGCTTCTACATAGCGTTTCATTCGACTATTTCATATAGCTATTTAATAAAGTCGCGACTTTATTAAAATATACCATCCAATTTACGCAGTTTTTACTGAAAAGCAACCTCTGCAAAGCTGCGCAGTTTGCGACTGTGCAACTGATTTACGCCTTGTTCGCGCAGCAACTCCAGCGCGCGCATGCCAATGCGCAGATGCTGATCAACCCGCTCGCGGTAAAAGTGGTTGGCCATACCGGGCAGTTTGATCTCACCGTGCAGGGGTTTGTCACTGACGCACAAGAGTGTGCCGTAGGGCACCCGGAACCTGAAACCGTTGGCAGCAATGGTGGCGCTTTCCATGTCCAGTGCGACTGCGCGGCTTTGGCTGAAGCGGCGTTGCGGTCCGTTGTCAGGCAACAGTTCCCAGTTGCGGTTGTCGGTAGATGCTACAGTGCCGGTGCGCATGATGCTTTTTAGTTCCGGGCCTTTGAGTTGCGTGACCTCAGACACGGCAGATTCCAGAGCGACCTGGATTTCTGCCAGTGCCGGAATCGGTACCCACAGTGGCAATTCTTCGTCGAGCACATGGTCTTCACGCACGTAGCCATGCGCCAGCACATAGTCTCCGAGTTGTTGGGTGTTGCGCAAACCGGCGCAGTGACCAAGCATGATCCAGGCGTGTGGGCGCAACACCGCAATGTGGTCGGTGATGGTTTTGGCGTTGGCCGGGCCCACACCAATATTCACCATGCTGATGCCGCTGCCATCGGAGCGCACCAAGTGGTAGGCCGGCATTTGCGGAAGGCGAGGTGGCACCTTCACGTGTTCGTCGCCGGCCAAGGCAGGGCTTCCGGCACGCCGCGTGATTACATTGCCTGGCTCCACAAATGCTACATATTCGCTAGCAGGGTATGCCATTGCCTCATGCCCCAGACGCATAAACTCGTCAATGTAGAACTGGTAATTTGTAAACAATACAAAGTTTTGAAAATGCTCGGGCGCAGTGCCGGTGTAGTGGCGCAGGCGCTGCAGCGAGTAGTCTACCCGTGGTGCAGTAAATAGTGACAGTGGTTGCGCCTCGCCTCGGTGTGGCACAAAGGTGCCGTTGGCAATACCATCGTCCATGGCGGTGAGGTCGGGCAGGTCAAATACATCACGCATCAACTGACGACGCTCGGGGCTCAGGTTGCCCTCAATGTGCTCGTTGTCAGCAAATGAAAAATGCACCGGGATGGGCTGGTTGCTGGTGCCCACTTCGAGATCGACCGCATGGTTGTCCAGCAGCAGCGTGAATTGCTCAAGGTAATATTTGGCGTACAGGTCGGGTCGGGTCAAGGTGGTCTCAAAACGCCCCGGGCCCGCCACAAAACCATAGCTCAGGCGCGCTGCACTGTCGGAGTTTTGCCGCGCTACGGTGTCGGTTTGCACCCGCACAAACGGGTAGCAGGCCCGCACATGGCCGGGCAAATCTTCACCCGCCACATAGCGCTGCATGGCGGTGCGCAGGTGGGCAATGCTGTTGTCGTAAATTAACTGGGCTTGCGCCAGTGCCAGTGCCGGATCGGTGAAGCGCGATGGCGCAATGAAAGCTGGTAAATAGGACATGTTGGTATTGTTTCATGCTTGCATGGCATGCTTATGACAACGGGTGCGATTCAAACTGATGTGGTTAGGGTTTAGCCACCGATGACTGTGACTTCAATGACTACGACAGCCCAATCTAAAGTTCCAAAAATCACAATCAAAATTCCCGTAAAACGCAAGCCTTAATTACACTGATAGCTATCAAATATGAAGCACATTTGAAAGTGGGAGCAATCAATCGAAAATCCCTGATGAACTTGACCTGTGCAAGCCTTGGCTGGCCAACGTCAACAACTGTGCCGCATAGAAACCGATGTCACTTTGAATAGCGCTATGTGCCACCATGCTTTGCAAAGCTGCCATACTGCTGCCTCAATTGACAAGAATACCGATTAATCATGCTGAAATTTACTTGCTGCAATGAAATCAACCTGTTTACGGCACCCGCCCAGGTGCAGGTGCTGCGCGCCATCACGCGGGGCTTTGAGCGCGAATGCCTGCGGGTTGACCGAGCAGGGGAGTTGGCCAAAACCCCACACCCGCTAGCGCTGGGTGCCAAGTTGACGCATCCGTGGATCACCACAGACTACGCAGAGGCGCTGCTCGAATTCATCACGCCACCTTCGCAAGATCCGGCCTTTCCCCTGACGTTCCTGAAAGACATTCATCGCTACAGTGCGCAGCAACTTCAGGGTGAGTTTTTGTGGGCAGGCTCGATGCCCTGCGGGTTGGGCGGCGATCAGGATATTGCCATTGCCGACTACGGCAAAACCAACGATGCACGTTTCAAAATGGTTTACCGTGAGGGCCTGGGTCTGCGCTATGGCCGCGCCATGCAAACCATTGCCGGGGCGCACTACAACTGGTCGTTGCCCCAGGATTTCTGGCTGGCGCTGCGTCAGGGCTGTCCCAGCGAGGGAAGTCTGCAAGATTATGTGAACCAACGCTACTTCGGGCTGATTCGCAACTTCCTGCGTTTTGGTTGGCTCGTACCCTACCTGTTTGGTGCCTCGCCTGCGCTGTGTCGCTCTTTTTTGCAGGGCCATCCATCGGACTTGGCAGAGTTGGTGCCTGGCACCCTGCACGGGCCATATGCCACGAGTTTGCGCATGAGTGACCTGGGTTACCAGAACCGAGCCCAGGACAAGCTCAATATCAGCTTTAATTCGTTGGACGAGTACGCGCAAGGGTTGGAGGCTGCGATTCGCACACCCGACCCGTATTACGCTGAACTGGGTGTTCGCGACGGGGATCACTGGAAGCAGTTGAATGATTGCCTGCTGCAAACCGAGAGCGAGTTTTATGCCCCCATTCGCCCCAAACGAATCGGTTTAAAAGGTGAGCGCCCGGCCAAAGCCCTGCAAACCTATGGTGTGCAATACATCGAGATGCGACTCTTTGATCTGAATCCGTTTATTGACATTGGCATTGCACCGGAACAAAGTCTGTTTGCCGATGTGCTGCTGCTGATGTGCCTGTTTCGCAGCAGTCCGCCCATTACCAGCCGTGAGCAAAGCGAAAACGACGAGAACAAACACCGGGTGGTCACCCGTGGTCGTCAGCCCGACCTGCACCTGTTGGTGCACAACAGCGAACAGCCCCTGCGTGCGTTGGCACATGAACTGTTTGACGATATGGCACCGATCGCAAACCTGTTTGATGCGGCGCATGGGGGGCAGCGCTACAGCATCGCCATGCAAAAATTGCGCGAACGCATTGATCACCCCGAGAGCACACCGTCAGCGCAAGTGTTGGATGCCATCCGCAGCCACGGCGGTTTTTTCAACTTCTCCATGGCCATGGCCAAAATCCACACTCAGAGCCTGCAAGCCAGTGCCCTTGATGCCGAGACCCAGGCCAAGTTCAAGTCCAGCGTGCAGGCATCGTTGCTGGCCCAGCAACGGCAAGATGCCGAGCCACCGGGAGGCTTTAAAGATTTTGTCGCAGGGTACTACGCTTGAAGTCCAATTAGGTATTCGAATTTATGCCTCTAATGCTTACTCAGTAAGCGTAGTTAGCTACTAAAAATATAGTGAAATTTAACCATGACAAACTCCACAATTTTGGCTTTTGACAGTTTGGGGCTCAACCCCGCCACGCTGGAGAATTTGCAACAACTCGGCTACTTGGTGATGACACCGATTCAGGCCGCCAGTCTGCCCACGGCACTGGCCGGAAAGGACCTGATTGCCCAAGCACAAACCGGTAGCGGGAAAACCGCCGCTTTTGGCCTGGCGCTGCTTGATCGCCTGAACCCGCGCCGCTTTGCCGTGCAAGCTCTGGTGTTGTGTCCCACCCGCGAATTGGCTGATCAGGTAACGGTGGAGATTCGCCGCCTGGCGCGTGCCATGGACAACATCAAGGTAGTCACCCTGTGCGGCGGTGTGGCTTTGCGCGGTCAGCGGGCCAGCCTGGAGAATGGCGCGCACATCGTGGTGGGCACACCTGGGCGCGTCATGGACCACCTGGCGCGCGGTTACCTTGGGCTGGAGGCGCTCAACACGCTGGTGCT
>CAIYNH010000474.1 GCA_903927495.1 uncultured beta proteobacterium | reverse complement strand
TCAAACGCGGGCAGTTGCTGATACGCTCGTCGCACACGCTGGTCTCGGCCGGTACCGAGCGCATGCTGGTTGAGTTTGGCAAGGCCAACTGGATAGACAAAGCGCGCCAGCAACCCGACAAGGTGCGCATGGTGCTCGACAAGATCAAGACCGACGGCCTGCTGCCCACGGTGGAGGCGGTGTTTAACAAGCTCGACCAACCTCTGCCGCTGGGCTATTGCAATGTGGGCACCGTGTTGGAAGCCGGCGCAGGTGTTGTGGGCTTTGCGTCGGGCGACCGGGTGGTGAGCAACGGCAAGCACGCTGAGGTGGTGAGCGTGCCGCTCAACCTGTGCGCGCGAGTGCCAGACGCTGTGGCGGATGAAGAGGCAGCGTTTACCGTGCTGGGCGCCATTGCGCTGCAGGGTATCCGCCTGGTGCAGCCCACGCTGGGCGAGACCGTGGTGGTTACCGGACTGGGCCTGATTGGCCTGGTGGCGGTGCAACTGTTGCGCGCGCACGGCTGCCGCGTGCTGGGGCTGGATTTTGATGCCGACAAGCTGGCACTGGCCAGGTCTTTTGGTGCCGAGGTGGTGGACCTGTCTGCCGGGCAAGACCCGGTGGCGGCGGCGCAGGCGTTTTCTCGCGGACGCGGGGTGGACGCAGTCATCATTACTGCATCCACCAAGAGCAACGAGCCGGTACACCAGGCCGCGCTGATGTGCCGCAAGCGCGGGCGCATTGTGCTGGTGGGTGTGATCGGGCTCGAATTGTCACGCGCTGACTTTTACGAGAAAGAGCTGAGTTTTCAGGTGAGCTGCTCTTACGGCCCGGGCCGCTACGACCCGAGTTACGAAGAGCAAGGCGTTGATTACCCGGTGGGCTTTGTGCGCTGGACCGAACAGCGCAACCTGGAGGCCGTGCTAGACATGATGGCCGATGGCCGGCTCGATGTGAAGCCGCTCATCTCGCACCGCTTTGCCTTGCAGCAGGCCGAGGAAGCCTACGCCCTGGTAGGCGGCGCCGCGCCGTCGCTGGGGATTTTGTTGCAGTACCCGACAGTGCAGCAGCAGCCCGATGCGGTGTTGCGGCGGGCGACTGTGGCGATAGGGGTAATGGCGGATGTCATCCCGGACTCGATCCGGGATCCAGTGCCACGCACAGACTGGATTGCGGGTGCTGAAACCCCGGACCTGATCCGGGGCCGCAATGACGGCCAGCGCGGGGCTGTACTCGGTTTTGTGGGCTCCGGCAACTACGCTACGGCGGTGCTGATACCGGCCTTCAAGGCGGCTGGTGCGCGCTTGAAGACAGTGGCATCGAGCGGCGGGGTTAGTGGCCTGCACGCGGGCCGCAAGTTTGGCTTTGAGGCCACCACTACCGACACGGCTTCCGTCTTTGCTGACGCCCAGGTTAATGCCGTGGTGGTGACCACCCGCCACGACAGTCACGCCGGCTTGGTGCTGCAGGCATTGGCGGCGGGCAAGCATGTGTTTGTGGAGAAGCCGCTGTGTTTGACTTTGGCGGAGTTG
>CAIYNH010000473.1 GCA_903927495.1 uncultured beta proteobacterium | reverse complement strand
TAATGGATAATATTAAAAAGTATGATCAATTGCTTTGCGAGTGTTTCGAAATTGCTTGGAATCAACTCAAAGGTTTGAAGTACCAAGATGTTGCTGCTTGGGATTCAGTTGGGCACATGGATATGATTTCCGCAATCGAAGAGGCTTTCGATCTCATGATGGAAACAGATGACATTATCGACTTCTCTTCATATGAGAAAGGTTTGGATATATTAGAGAAAAAGTACCATGTCCGGTTCTAAATCGTTAGGCGGTAAAACGGCACTTATCACAGGTGCTGCTAAAGGTATTGGGGCCCAAATGGTGGAGTCCTTTGCTGCAGCTGGAGCTGATGTAATCGCTTGTGTTCGTACGCAGTGTGATTCTTTACAGCAACATTTCGATTCCTTAGCGCACACGCATGGTGTACAAGTGCGGATGTTGTGTTTTGACCTTATGTATGAAGATGCTATCAAACAAGCCATGCATGGCTTGCACGCTAGCAAGACCCGCGTAGACGTGTTAGTAAATAACGCTGGCGTTATGACTTCATCGCTATTGGGCATGACTTCTATTGAAAGTTTCAAATCAACATTTCAGGTAAATTTCTTCGCACCAGTGCAAATAACGCAATACGTAGCAAAGTTGATGATGAGACAACGCCATGGTGCAATTGTCAATGTTGGGTCAATAGCTGGTTTGGAAAATTTCGCCGGTTACAGCGCGTATGGTTCCAGCAAAGCCGCATTGATGCAATTCACACGAATTCTTGCGAATGAATTGGCTTCATATGATATACGTGTCAATGCGATTGCGCCTGCTCTAGTTGATACCCCTATGGCAGAAAGAATGGGATCTAAAGCCGCAGACGGAATCTTTTCCCGATCAGCGCTAAAGCGTATGACTAAGCCAAATGAGATTGCTGAAATTGCTGTTTTTTTGGCATCAGATAAAGCATCATTCATCAATGGCCAAACTATTCGAGTTGATGGTGGAATGTAAATAGTATTAATTATAAATAGTCTTTTTATATTAATGGTTTGCATATTACATATTTGTAAGGATTAAGGTTGTTTAGTGAAATAATTAAATCTTACGCTGATCGTATTTTTATTGAGACTGACAAGGACGAGCGGTTTCTTTACAGGGACTTGGATGCCTGCATTGCGCAAATGAGATTGGTGCTAGAACCTCGAACCTTGGTGTGTTGTTTGGCGAACAACTCTATCGGCTCGATCGCAGGGTATTTGGCTTTAATGGAGGCAAAAGCAGTTCCGATGCTGCTGGACGTGGATGTCGACCCAGCGCTTTTGCAGGGTTTGCTCAGTCACTATGAACCTCGGTATTTGTGGCAGCCCAAAGGGTGTTTAGCTGCGGGCCTGGATAAGGCAGTGGCTTTATTCACTTTGGGCGATTATGAGTTGGTGACGTATGCGTCCCATGTTGTGCCGCTTCATCCCGATTTAGGGCTTTTGCTTTCGACATCTGGGAGCACTGGTAGCCCTAAGCTAGTGCGTTTGAGCTATCGCAATGTTTGGGCGAATGCTGCTTCAATTGCCGACTATCTTGGTTTGACTTGCGATGAGCGCCCAATTACGACACTGCCTGCGCATTACTCGTATGGGCTGTCGGTCATCAACAGCCATGTACATGTGGGTGCAACGATTTTGGTCACTAACAGCTCAGTGATGCAGCGGGAATTTTGGACATTTGCCAAAGCAGCACGTGCATCTTCGATAGCAGGCGTACCTTATACCTATGAGATGTTGAGGCGGTTGCGCTTTTTCTCGATGGATTTGCCGGATTTGCGGACGATGACACAAGCAGGGGGTAAGTTTGCGCGGGAGCGAATCGATGAATTCGTGAAATTTGCAAAAGACCAGCAAAAAGTTTTTGTGGTGATGTACGGTCAAACGGAGGCCACTGCGCGTATGAGTTACCTGCCTTTCGATAAGGCTGAGGAAAAATTGGGCAGTGTTGGGGTGGCGATACCTGGTGGCGAATTCTTACTGGTGGATGATGCTGGTGTGTCCATTGTTGAGGCAGGGGTAACAGGCAATTTGTTGTATCGCGGCCCCAACGTCAGTATGGGCTACGCGGAATGTGCTCAAGATTTGGCCCTGGGCGATGTGCGGCTTGGTGTGCTTGAAACAGGTGATTTGGCCAGTAGAGATGCGGATGGTTTTTATTTTTTGCAGGGCCGAACAAGTCGTTTCGTCAAAGTGTATGGCAACCGCATCGGTTTGGATGAGGTTGAGAGTTTGGCAAAACAGGTTACACCGGATTGTGCATGCACGGGGGTGGATGATTTGATCAGTGTTTTTGTCACTGAGGTCGGGTTGCGAGAGCCAATGCGGGCCTTCCTGGCGGATAAGACTGGGCTTAACCGTCGTGCCTTTGAAGTTCGGGTAGTGCAATCAATTCCTAAAAATTCTTCAGGCAAAATCCAATACGGTAGCCTGAGTGGAGCGACGCAATGACCATCGCCGATTTGTTTGGCCAGGCACCCTTTTCAATGCCTAAAGAACAAAAGGCGATGGTTTTGACAAAACAGCTTAGGGCCTTGACCGCACACCATGTGCAGCACTGTGAACCCTACAAGAAGATTCTTGTGGCTATGGGGTTACAAGCCGCAAATATTCAAACGCTGGCGGATGTGCCTTTTTTGCCTACGCGTATGTTCAAAGCCATGGAGTTGCGCAGTGTTGATCTGCTAGACGTGGTCAAGACCATGACTTCCTCGGGCACATCAGGGCAAGCGGTTTCCAGAATATTTTTGGACCGTGACACTTCGGCGCAACAAACGAAAGTTTTGACACGAATTGTTTCTGATTTCGTAGGGCAAAAGCGCTTGCCCTTGG
>CAIYNH010000472.1 GCA_903927495.1 uncultured beta proteobacterium | reverse complement strand
GACATGCTCTACCGCCACATCGCCATGTTGTTGCGCCCCGACGCCTTTTTGCCCCAAGCCAGCAGCCCTCGCACCACTGCCGACAGTGTCGTGCTCGTCACTCGGCTATGTGCCTACATGTATGCAAACCTAGATGCTGGCCTTACGTTGACCGATCTGGAATCCTTTAGCCAACTCTCTGCACGCAGCTTACAACTGGCGTTCAAAAAACAACTCGGCTGCAGCCCAATACAGTGGCTAACCGAACAGAAACTGCACAAAATTCACGCAAACCTGTCAAGCGCCGATGCCTCCGAGTCGATCACATCCCTGGCCGTAGCCTATTTTCCAAATCTGGGCGACTTTGCGCGCTACTACCGGCGCCAATTTGGCGAACTGCCCTCGCAAACCCGCGCCCGCCAGTACCACTGAACTTTTAGCCCTCCAGCCCTTAGACAGCCAGCGCTGGCAGCTATTATTTGAATAGCAACAAAAATTCTGTACATCCCAGGCCAGCTTCAAGTGCAGCGCCTGTTCGACAGGCCAACGTCGAAATTACGAAACGTATTCCCTGAATCAAGCTGATCGGCTTGCGTGATCTCGGTTTTCTAAAACCTGGTCTTTGCCTAGCATGGGTAACGCTCATTCGCCAGCGTTCACGCACACGATCGATTCACAACTTTTCCGGGTAAGTTCAACCATGTCTGTCAACATCCTTCCATCAATTGCCGCCTCGCCTGCGCCCGCCTCTGTGCGCCGTGAAGTCGCCTTCATCGACTCATCCATCACCGACTACCAGAGTCTGCTGGCAGGCATTCGCCCGGGCGTTGAGGTGGTGCTGCTTGACGGCACGCAAGACGGGCTGGCGCAAATGGCGGCCTGGGCGCAAAGCCATGCGGGCTTTGATGCCATCCATGTGCTGAGTCACGGTGCCGAGGGCCTGCTGCGCTTGGGCACCAACACCCTTGACAGCGCCAGCCTGGCCGATGCCGGCTTTGCAGCCGAACTGGCGCAACTTGGGCGCGCGCTCAAGGCCGACGGCGACTTGCTGCTGTATGGCTGCTCGGTGGCTGCTGGCACGGTGGGGCAGGCGTTTGTGGCCAATCTGGCCGCCGCGACAGGGGCCGATGTGGCGGCCTCGGATGATTTGACGGGGGCCAGTTTGCTTGGTGGCGACTGGGTGCTGGAAAGCCAGACAGGCGAACTCAATGCCATGCCCTTGGCATCAGCTCAATTCGCAGGGATTTTGCCTGTTGTAGTTACCACCTTTGATTTTGCCGTGACCGCCGATCAGACCTACACACGCCCCAAACTTCCCGGCGACAACCAGACGGGAACAATCGCGGACTACAACACCGTCTGGTATACCAGCGATATTGTTGCAGCGAACACTGGTACAAATGGTCCAAATACCGGTTCATGGAATTATGTGACCGTCACCCTAACCCCGTTAGTGACAGGCGCTTACCGCTTGTCAGTAGATTCTGCAACGGGCATGGAACTCTATGATCCGCTAGACGGCTATACGAGCGATACGCAGATTTGGCTCTACGGAAATATCTTTGATCCTCTCAATCCTGTGACCAACGTATTGGCAGGGCACGAAGATGTCAATTACATGGAGGACCCCAATGATGGCTCTGTCGCACTAAATTCGAACCTGAAGTCGCGTATCGATCCCATCACATTGACAGCCGGGCAGACTTATGTGCTTGTCGTGACTACTTATGAGTTTGGTGACACCGGCACGGTCCATTTTTCTGTTACTGGCCCAGGGGCTGTTGCTTATAGCGGTACCACGGTCATCGACACCACCGCGCCGACCCTTGACGGTGCCAGCTCGGTCCCCGCCGATAACGCCATCGACATCGCCGTGGATGCCAACCTGGTCATCGACTTCACG
>CAIYNH010000471.1 GCA_903927495.1 uncultured beta proteobacterium | reverse complement strand
CCGCTGGGCCAGACGGCTGTGCAGGTTCAGCAGCATGGCCTGCGCCAGCGACGTGCGCACCGCCACACCGCCGCGCTGCTTGGTGATGCAGCCCGGTGGCAAGCCCGTGATGCGCAGCACCTCGGGTGCCAGATAGTCCTCCACGCCAGCGGCGCACGGCAGGAAAAGTTGTAATTGATTCATAAATTTTCACAAACAGGGGATGGCCGAGCCGGGTTCACTTGGTGCAGGTCAGGGTCGATTGCGCGAAGTTCACAATTCTTTTCTTAAAGAGGCTGGTGCAATGCGCAGACCTTCACGGTATTTGGCAACGGTGCGACGGGCGCATTCAATGCCTTGCTCCTTGAGCATGTCCGACAACTGGTTGTCACTGAGTGGCTTTTTGGGGCTTTCGGCAGCCACAAATTGCTTGATCAAGGCGCGTACTGCCGTGCTTGACGCATTGCCGCCTGACTCTGTACCCAGGCCTGAGCCAAAAAAGTACTTCAGCTCAAAGGTGCCGTAAGGGGTTGCCATGTACTTGGCGGTCGTCACACGGCTGATGGTGGATTCATGCAGACCCAGTTCATCGGCGATTTCACGCAACACCAGTGGCCGCATGGCGAGTTCACCGTGCACAAAAAAGCTCTTTTGCCGCTCCACAATGGCTGTACTGACCCGCAATATCGTATCAAAGCGCTGCTGGATGTTTTTGATAAACCAGCGCGCTTCTTGCAAGCGTTGCTGGAGCGCGGCATGGTTGGCAGCGTCATTGCCGCCGGCTTTGTGGCCTTTAAGCGCATTGGCGTAAATGTCGTGCACCCGCAGACGTGGCATCACATCACCATTGAGCCGCACCTGAAATTTGGCCTGTGCACCCTTGCCCACTTGCACCACCAGCACATCAGGCACCACGATGTTGCGCTCGACATCGATAAAACGGCGTCCGGGTTTGGGCTCGAGCCGACCCAGCAGTGTGATGGCGGCGCGCACTTCAGTGTCGCTGGCATCGCACATGGGCATCAAGTGCTTGATGTCGCGCCTGGCCAGCAGTTCCATCGGCTGCGCGCAGATGCGCAAGGCCACCGCGATCGTCGCTGCATCAAACGCCAGGTTGTTTTTCATTCCCAGCAACTGCAGTCGCAGACACTGCGACAGATTGCGCGCACCAACTCCCGTGGGCTCCAGGCTTTGCAGCAAGCCCAGTGCCACGGTGAAATGGTGCACCAGCTCTTCCAATTCGGACTCGTCTGCGCCGGCCAGACCACGCGCCAGATCGATCAAATCGTCGTCCAGGTAGCCGTCATCGTTGAGCGACTCAATTAAAAAATACAGCGCGGCGCGATCTTCTTCATTCAGGCGCAAGCTGAGTGCCTGGGTATGCAAAAAACTTTGCAGGGAGACCTGGCCACGCGCCAGTTCTGTGATGTCGGTGTCCTCATCGCCAGATAGATTGTTACCGTGGGCGCGTGCCTCGCCGCCCCATTCGCCGTCGTCAGGGGCCAGCGACACACTGCCATCGCCGTCCCATCCGAGGGTCTCGTCGGAGCTTAAAATCTCTTTATCATTTTCTGCTTTAACGTTTGTCTGGCTTACGTAGTCAGCTACTGGATAAATAGCAGATTCGGACTCCAGATCATCCCGGCTAACGGGTGCGTCAAGTTGCTCCAGACCAAAAGATTCGCGTGCAGCATCGTCCTGAGACAGTTCCAGAAACGGGTTGTCATCGAGCATCTGGCCAATCTCCTGCTCCAGTTCCAGAGTCGAGAGCTGCAGCAAGCGGATCGACTGCT
>CAIYNH010000470.1 GCA_903927495.1 uncultured beta proteobacterium | reverse complement strand
GCAGGCCGCGCGCGACAACGTTTGATTTTTTTATTTCTCACCAACTTAATAACAGGAGACATCATGGACCGCCGCACATTCATTCAAAAAACCAGCGCCACTGGCGCAGCGATTGCACTACCCTCGTTCGCCATTGCTCAGACCAAGCCCTTCGCCTACTACAGCATCAATGCGTTCTCAGGAAATTTCGCGGTCAGTGGAAAGTTCAGCGACCTCGGCGTGCGCTCGGCGGTCAAGGCGTATGGCAACCAACTAGGACGACCGATCGACTACCGCCGCATCGACACTGAGGGCAACCCAGCGATCGCCGTGCGCAAGGTTCAGCAGGTCATCGACCAGGACAAGGCGCGGCATTTCGGCGGCGCGGCTCTGTCGAATGAAGCGCTGGCCATTATGAAGGAGATCGACAAGAACAAAGGGATTTACATCACCTACGTCGGCGCCGACGAAGTAACCGGCAAGGATTGCAATCGGGCGACCTTCCGTTGGACCTTGCCGACCTTTGGCGCCGTCAATACGGTTCTGCGTCCACTGATCCAGCAAAACCCTAAGTGGAAGCGCTTCTACACCATCACTGGACAGTATGTTTTTGGTGAGGCGTTGCTCCGCAACACCAAAAATGTGCTGACCGAGGGAAAGCTTGAACACACGGGCAACAGTTATCACGCGCTGGCCGAAAAAGAATTTTCCGGCTACCTCGGCAACGCAATGAGTTCCGGTGCCGACGTCTTGGTTGTGCTGAACTTCGGCGCCAACACGCTGGACTTGCTGCGGCAAGCTGCAAGTTTTGGTATCAAGCAGCGCATGGCAGTTGTCGTGGTCTGGTTCTCCGGACTTGACACCTTTCAGTCACTGGGAGCTGACGTCACCGAAGGAATGTACTTTGGGGTTCAGTACTGGCACACCCTTGATACGCCGGGCAACAAGATTTTCCTTAAGACTTACCAGGAAGAATTCAAAGAGAACCCGCGCTTTTATTCGGCTGCTGACTATCAGATCGCCACGCTGATGTTCGACGCAGCAAAGCGCGCTGGCAGCGATGATCCGGCAGCCATGATCAAGGCATTGGAGAACTACACCTACCAGGGCCTGACCGGTGAAGAGCAGGTCCGTGGATTCGATCACCAAGTGGTCAAGAACTACCTTCTGGTGAAAGGTAAGAAGAAGGCGGCAATGAAAGATGCGGATGACTTTGCCGATGTGATCCATTCCTCCCGCGCGGTGGTCGCGCAGAGCGATTCGGAGTGCAAGATGATCTGATCGACGGATGTAATCAAAGATGAATATTTATGTCTTCCAGGCCCTCAACGGGCTTGGAATCGGGATGATTTATTTCCTGCTTTCGGTGGGGTTGAGCATCATTTTCGGATTGCTTGGCTTTGTGAACTTCGCACACGGCGCGTTGTTTTTGGTTGGCGCTTACACCGCAATGGCGGTGACAGCCGCCACCGACAGTTTTGCGCTCGGCATTGCAGCCTCGTTCTGTGGCGTGGCCTTGCTGGGAACGGTTGCCGAGCGCTGGTTGCTGCGGCGCACCTACAAGATGTCGCACGAGTCGCAGATCCTGATCACCGTCGGCCTGACCTTTGTATTGACAGAGATGGTCGTTCTGATCTTCGGGCCCGAGCCACAGCGAGTGGGCATACCAGAATTGCTCAACGGCGTGCTATTCATCGGAGCCTACCCTATCCCAAAGTACCGCGTTTTCATCTTCTTCACCTGCGCGCTGATCGGCACATTGCTCTGGTTTCTGTTT
>CAIYNH010000469.1 GCA_903927495.1 uncultured beta proteobacterium | reverse complement strand
TGCTCAAGCACCGGTTCAACCAGGGGTTGGCCTCCAATTTGTATTTTTGGCGTAATAACACCGGTGATGAAGTCGATGTGGTCATTGAGCAAGGGGAGAAGCTGCAACCGGTTGAAATCAAGTCCGGCCAGACCTTTCATGCTGATTTTCTGAGCGGGCTGAACAAGTGGGCACGGTATGCTGGCACTGCGGCCCTGCCCGCCCATTTGGTTTACGGTGGCGACGATGCCATGTTGCGCAGCGGTGTGCAGGTGCATTCCTGGCGGGATTTGAATGGTCTTTTGGGCCTCTAAATCAAGCAGGTAAAGTCGGAACAGAAAAACAGCGTGCAACGCCCGTGCAGCTTGCGTGAGGTGCTACTACATTTGTAGCATCTCAACCTCAAACCCAACCACGCTGCGGCGGGCTTTGCTGAACTCGACACCGATTTGGTGAATGGGTTGACCAAAGCCCAGGTAGGGTTTTGCGAAGCCCTTGCCCTTGATCTGCTGCAAGGCTATAACGCAAATGCACCATATGGAAAACGCTGGTCCGGTGGTTTAATGGCCGCCATGAATGCCCCTTGCGCCCTGTTGATTGACGACCACGCCATGTTTCGCGCCGGTCTGCGCCAGGTCATCAAAGTAGCGATTCCTGCCCTGGATATCTTTGAAGCCGGCTCACTGGACGAGGCCTTGAGCTGCCCATCAAGCAACGTGGCTGTGGTTTTGCTGGACAACAAGCTCAACGGTTTGAGCGGTATGGAGGGCATTGCGCTGATCAGGCGCAAATGGCCCTTGGTTCCGATTCTGATGTTGTCGTCCCAGTTTGAGCCAGAAATCGTGCGCCTGGCGCTGGCGCGGGGTGTGGACGGCTTTTTGTCCAAAGCGGAGCCCGTCGACACCATTGTTCAAACACTTCAGCAGGTGATGGCGGGTGGTTTAACGGTGAGTACAACCGTGGTGCCCTTGGCGCAAAAATGCCTGACACCGCGCCAATCTGCGGTGCTTGACCTGTTACACCAAGGGCTGTCAAGCAAGCTGATTGCTCGCCAGCTGTTCATTTCAGAAAACACGGCACGCAAACACGTGCAAGACATTCTGGCGTTTTTTGCGGTAGCCAGCCGCGCCGAAGCGGTCTTTGCGGCGCGCAACCAGGGGCTGGTCGGGTGAGCAACGTGCGTCGGCTGCTGCGCCTGGCGGATGACCGCATTCTGGTGGAGCAGCTCAAGCTATCCATGGGTAATTTGGGCATTACCCTGATCCCGACGTTTTTGATTGTCATCCTGATCTGTGGGGCGCTGTTCAGCAACGCCAATTCGACGGCCATCATGGTGTGGGGCGTGGTCGTCACGCTCTCCAAACTGTTGTGTTGGTCGCATGCGCGCCATCACCTGCGCTGGGGCATTGCCACGGATAAGGCGGTGCAAGTGGTGCTGATCTCGATGTTGCTCAATGCCGTGGACGGGGCCATTTGGGGTTCGCTGACCTGGGTGGCACTGGATACGACCAGCCTGATGGGCAGTATTTTGGTGATTGCCGTGTTGACCGCCGTGGCAGGCAACTCCATGTCATTGCTGTCGCCCGTGTTGCCGGTATTTTTGGCGTTGGTGGCGGCCGAAATAGCGGTCTCCGTGTCCAAAGTATTTCTATTGGGTGACCCGACCTACAACACTTTGGGGTTTGCCGGTTTGTTGTACATCTTCATTTTGATGGCGCAGGCGCATAACAGCTCGCGTGCTGCGCTTGCCGCTATTGGATTGGGCCTGGAAAATAAAGAGCTAATGGAAAAACTCCGTCTGGAAACATCCGTAGCACAGCAGGCTAGATTGGAGGCGGAGCAAGCCAACACCTCCAGGTCCAAATTTCTTGCCGCGGCCAGCCACGATTTGCGCCAGCCGATTCATGCTCAAGGCTTGTTTCTGGACATTCTTTCTCGCTCGGGGTTAAACCCCCAGCAGCAGCAATCGCTTGACTGTGCCATTGCAGCGAGCCAAGCATCCGCCGAGATGCTCAACACAATGCTTGATTTCTCACGCATCGAAGCGGGCGTGGTGCAGCCGCATGTGGTGTCTTTTCGCTTGCAACCACTGCTAAACAAGATAGAGCGCGAGTTTGCACGGCAGGCCGATGCCAAGGGCTTGGCTTATCGTTCTCGCGAGACGGTGCTGGCAGCGGATTCGGACCCGGCCTTGATTGAGCTGATTTTGCGCAATCTCGTCTCCAATGCCATACGCTACACCGACCACGGGGGTCTTTTGGTTGCTTGCCGCCAAAACAAAGGCCATGTGTTGCTAGAGGTCTGGGACACCGGTATTGGCATTGAGTCGGTGCAGCAGCGCGAGGTCTTTCGCGAATTTCACCAACTGGGTAATCCGGAGCGCGATCGGCGCAAAGGGCTGGGCCTGGGGCTATCGATTGTCGAGGGATTGGCCCGCACGCTGGGCCACCCTTTGATGTTGAATTCAAAGCCTGGACGCGGCAGCATGTTTCGGCTGACCTTGCCCCTGGCTACCGGTGTCTGCGTTGACAACGCTGTGGTGCTAACGCCGCACAAAGACCAGCTACGCGATGTGCGCGTATTGGTGGTCGATGACGACGAAGCGGTGCGCATCGGTACCCTGCACTTGCTGCGCGATTGGGGCTGTGTGGCTGAGGCGGCACAATCGATTGAAGAAGCGCTGGTGTTGGCGGGTCAACACGCGCCAGATGTCGTCATCAGTGATTATCGTTTGCGTGATCAACGTACCGGCCTAGAGGCCATCGCCGCCTTGCGCACTGTCTTGGGGCAAGGTTTACCGGCCTTGCTGATTACCGGTGACACAGCGCCTGATCGGTTGCGCGAGGCACTCAGTAGCAACATTCCTTTACTCCATAAGCCCGTGTCACCGGATCAGCTGCACCTTGGATTGGTGAATGTCTTGATGAAATAGGCACGGTGAAGGCACTCACTCTGCACCCCTCTTGGGTCCACGATTTTTTGGGGTCGTTGTTTCTACAACCACACAGTGCGCAACTTGAAATCAGCTTTCACAAAGGCATAGTTCCCAGTGTTGCAGCAGAGTCTGAAAGGCTTGCACCACCGCCGCCTCCACAGCCTTGAACCATTAGCAACAATGCGTAGCCTACTGCGGACTCCAGAAAACGTCGTCGGGAAAAGCAGGTACGCATAATGTTTCCTTCAGTTAGTGCCAAAAGAGAAGAGGACTTCGATTTGCCGGATCAAAGTTGCTGGTACACCAGCGTGGCGATTGCCATGAGGCGCTCCCGGTCGACCTGACCCGTCAGCGCGTAGCCAAAGCCCTGATCCGTCCAATAGAAACTCGGAGCCACTCCGCCCGCCTCGTAGCGAAATCCTGTTTCGTTGGCTGAGTCAGTCTGGGGATTGATCGCCCCAAGGTACAAAGTGATGCGACTGCCTTGTTCGTTTTGAAACATGAACTGTGCTCTCGCGCCACTTTCCCCGGGCAGCAACCTGCCACCGACTAATTCATAACCCATGGCAGATAGTTTCGGTATCTTGAGAGGTTTGCCGACCCGTTTGGACAACCATTGGACTAAATGGTCCTGCTCAGATGCGGCAACTTCGACCGGATGGCGTTTTTCCGGCATATAGACCGAGTGTGCAAAACCGGCCTGGCGCACGAATTCATGCTCCATCCTTCCCTTAGCCAAGGCAATTGAGGACTCAGGTTGATTCGACAGTTGGCCATGCGAGATCCACCCCACTCCAAACGCGAGTAACACACTGGCGGCGACTCCCACATGACGCCAATGTCTCTCAAGTGCGAGCTGCAAATCAGACGCACGATTCGCCGCTTGCAGCAGAGACGAAGGAATCGGTTCCTTCAGTGCATCGAGGTGCAGGGAACTGAGCTCGACACGCTGTTTGCTCCACGCGGCAACGGTTTGGGCAGCCTGAGGATCTTGCGGCGTAAGAGATTCAATCACGCGCCTTTGCTCTTCAGGTTCAAGCTGGTCCACTAGGGAGTGCATATCATCGGCGTTCATAGACTTGGTCATTTCATTCGCCTCAATACAGGCATTGGGTTTGCTGCCACACGAGTAACTGACGGTTCGCGTGACTCGTCCATAAGTTCCCGCAAGCGCTCTCGAGCGCGCGATAGGCGCGACATTACCGTGCCAATGGGTGTTCCCGTTATCTTGGCGACCTGCTCATACGCCATGTCCTCCATGGTGACCAGAAGCAATACGACCCGTTGCTCATCCGGTAGACGTAGAAGACAGCGCTGCAAATCAATTGCAAAATCCGTGGAGGTATCGGGCGCATGCAATTCGTGCTCGACATCATCTAGGTCAACCGTTGGGACCAGTTTGGCACGTGTCAAGCCTTGACGAACTTGCCCAATGAACAGGTTGTGCATTAGCGTGAAAAGCCAGGCCCGCAGATCGGTTCCTGCTGACCATAAACGCCACCTTGAACAGGCCCGCTCCAGCGTATCCTGGACCAGATCGTCTGCTGCCCAGACATCACCGGTGAGCGCTCGCGCGTAGCGCCGCAAACCCGGAATGTGCGCAACAATCGGTTGGTGGTTCATCGCAATGCCATCGAAAACATTGCCGCCGGGTTAAGGCTTTGCCACTTGCCAGAGCTTATTGAATCCATCACCAGTTCTGTCACCGGGCTTACTGTCTTTGGCCCAGAAATACAGAGGCTTGCCTTTTGCTGCCCACTGTTTCTTGCCGTCGTCACGTGTGATGACGGTGAAGTCACCGGTAGGTTGATCGGCATCAGTGGCCATCAAGGGTGGCCAATTAGTCGCACAAGGACCATTGCAAACAGACTTGGAACTGCCGTTTGTGTCTTTGTCAAAGGTGTATAGAGTCATGCCGGTGGGTCCGGTCAATATTCCATCAGTCACTTTTGCTGGAGCGTTTGCCATCGAGGCACAGGCACCGAGAACGATGGGGAAAAAGATCGATGCAATTCTTGATTTACGAGCGAGTGACAGGATAGGCAGTTGCATGGTAGTTCCAGGTTAGTCTCATACCAAGTGGTATGTACTGAGATGAACGTCTGACCAGGTCACTTTATTCCGCACTAAATGAAATATTTTTGTGACGGCTAATTGTTTCCGAGATTTAGGTGTCCAAGGCCAAGTCTGCTAACAGTGTCAGACCATTATGGGCACAGTGCACCTGCTCACCAATGGCTGAAGCCTGGCAGACTCATTTGTATTAAGGTGACTTGCAGCAACAGCTAAGGCCTCTGTTTTCGTGGATGACTAAGATTTAAGGTAGTTGAGTAACGCCTGCACTAACGGGTCGTGCCAAGTAGCCCCTGACACTGCCGGTGCCAGCAGAAGATGGGAAGTTGATGAATTCCGTCTTCAGCCTGGCATCATCCTTTGGAACCTGCTGGCCGGCAGCAAAGTCAGGACTCAGTGCCGCCAACAAACCAACTGCAGTGATTCCGGCAGTAGCGAACTTTTTCGCGCGTCCCAGGAAGCCTCGTCGATCAAGGTTCCCGTGCACATAGGCGTCGAAGAGAATCAGCAACTCTTGATCAAAATCTTTAGCGGTCAGGCGTTGCAGAATGGCATGTCTTCAGTAAAGTAATTCCGCGCCCAAGCGTACGACTATCTGAAATCCGACATCCTTTGCACAACAATCGATTTGCCACAAATTGAACGCACTCTAGGTATCAGTCGCAATCACGCATCCCGCTGATCTAGAGCTTTGCAGCCGGGGAATGTGGTTTTCGCATTCTGCAGAGCTCCAACTCTTGGACACAAAGCGAATGACCGATTCTTAGGCTAGCGAACGTCAGGTCAGTGCACGTAGTTCGCATTCGGATTTTCTCAACGAATGACCGAAGCGGAGAGTAATGCTGACCTTCGCTGACATTCTGACTTTTACCTGTACGACAAACAACTGGTTTGCGTGTGACGAAAAATTTGTACTGCTCGAGAGGGAATTGCCGCCACAATTCTCCACTGGTTTTTGGTATAAGTGTGGATTTGCTCAGCGACCCAGGTCGTGGCGAGTTTGGCGTTGCCTTGCGAACGGTGCTCGGTATGCGCGGCGCGAGGAAGGTTGCTCCGCACTCCTTCTTCAGAAGCCCGCACCAAGTTTGAGCTCCTGGTCAATTCGGGTGGGAAGTAGAAAACATGATCGCTGAGTGTCGCTGAGTTGCGACGCCTCCAACTTGAGCCGTATATTGGACGAGGGGCAAGCATCCGACCCCTTGCAGCAGAAATCAACGAATTGGTGGGGGCCTAAGTTTTCACAGCGACGGGTTCAATGACAACATTCTGGAGTGGCTGAGTAACAAGCAAACGCGCCGCCTCTCCCTTAGGCCGCACCACGCCCTTTCTGGCTTTCAAAGTAGACCACCTTACGGGCGCGCTGCACGTCTCCCAGCGGGCGATGTGCTGCAAGCGCCTGCCAAGGATCAAACACAGCCTCTTCCACTTGCTGGGCCAGAGCTTTGCCAGCCGCACCCGCGATATCTTGTTGTGGCAGTGTGAGCAGGGCAACCGTGGTGTAGGGGCTGGGCCAGTTGACCGAGGCGTCTTCGATGGGCGTGGTCAATTCACTGACAAAAGGTTGCAGTTGCAGTTCCCACTGCAAGCTTTGCTTGGCCAGCCGCGCGGCAAAGTCCGCACCCCAGTCTGCTTTGGCACCCGGCGTTGGTGTGCCGTTGGCAGCAGCAGGTACCAGCCGCACACGGACGGCGTAAGGTCCACATGCCATTGGGACCGCACTAAAAACTTGTTCCGACGCAAAGCCGACAAAGGGCATACCCATTGACTTGATCAGCTTGAGCATGCGCGCTGTCCCGCCCAATAACCCGTACCGCTTGAACAAGTACTTCAGTAAGGAACCACCGCCACCTGCAGCGGCCACCACAAAGTCAACGAACTCTGCACTCTTGGGAAAGGCAAACTGCTCCTGGTTGATTAGGGTGAAATCCTGACTCTTGGCAGGGCCATTGCCCAGAGCCGAATCGCCCTGCACGCCGAGCACGCGCAATGCAAAACCGCGTATGTCGGGCACACTGTCGGCAGCGCGGTCCATGCCGCCGTTGGAAAGACGCACCCAGGCTTCAAATTTGCCCGGCGATGCAAACAGCCCCTGGCGCGCAAATTCAGGCAAATTCGGCAACACCTCCAGGGCCCCCTTGGCAGCGCAGAGCTGCTTGCGATGCAAAGCCCGCCCTTGGCCGTACTTCTTTGACTTGCGAGCTTGAATCGCCGCAAATTGAGGGCCATATACCGCAAAGCGTTGCACCTCGTCCGCAGGAATTTGCTCGCGCCATTGGGTGCTGGGGGTCATCGATGTGCTCACGCTACAGCCTTTAAGTTGGAGGTTTCAGACCAGCGACAGGTTATCACCAGAAGTGCCTCAGGCTTGGGCGTTAGTATCTTGCTGGGGGGCCAGTGTCTCTGGTCAACCCGGCGCCGAGGGCTTGCTAGCCCCATAAGGTGGTCGTCAGCCCACTACTCGATTGCATCGGTATGGGCAATCCTATGACTCAGTGAACTGGGCGTTCAACGCAACAGCGATGGCGACCAGGCTCGCGACTCTGAACATGATGGTGGAGATCCTGTGATGAAGCTGCTTGTGCTCTCAGATCTTCACCTGGAGGATAGTGGCTTTGTTCCTGACAAGGCCGCACTAAAACAATGCGAGGCTGTGGTACTGGCTGGGGACATTCATCCTGGAAGCAAAGGGATTTCCTGGGCAAGAAAGACCTTCGTCAACCTGCCAGTGATCTATGTTTCGGGGAACCACGAGTACTGGGGTGGTGAATGGGATAGGACAATCGACGAATTGCGTGAACAGGCCGAGCTCAATGAGGTGTTCTTCCTGGAGAACGACAGCGTCGTCGTCGACGGCGTTCGGTTTCTTGGATGCACCCTCTGGACTGACTTCAAATATTTTGGAATCGGCCAGCGATCCGAATTGATGCATCGAGCATCAATGTGGATGCCTGACTACTCCTGGATCAAGCAATCAAAAGGAGAGTCGAGACCCATCACACCCAAGCAGACAGCGCAGCGTCATGAGTTGAGCCTGGGATGGTTGAAGAAGGAGCTTGAGCTAGAGCATGCTGGCAGCACAGTCGTTGTTACGCACCACCTGCCGCACAAAAACTCCTGCAGTCCACAGTTCGCAAACGATCCGATGACGGCAGCATTTGGGTCGAAGTTAGATGTAGCAATGATTCAGCGGGCCAACTTGTGGATTCATGGTCACACTCACAAATCGGTCAACTATCGGTTGGGAGACTCGAAGTCGTATGCGCGTGTGATTGCCAATCTCCGTGGAGTGCCGTTTCAGTGGTTTGGCAACCATTTTGAAAACGCGAACTTTGATCCTGGGCTTCTGATGGAGTGGCTGCCTGACGGAAACTGGGGCCAGGCGGCTTGATGCGGCGTGATTTTCCGTGACCAGTGATGACAGACCATTTTTTGAAGGAGAGTGAGATGGGCAAGAATGTTGTGTTCCTTGATTTTGATGATGTAATTTGCTTGAGTGAACCTTTTGGTGCCTACGACGCGATTATTGCGATGAGTGCGATCGACAGCGGAGCTGAAACCATTGAGGACCACGCCGAGCTGTGGGCCAAGCTGTTTGAGTCTGAGGCGGTGGGGCATTTGAAGGCTATCCACAAGGAGTTTGAACCCGTGTATGTGCTGAGCACAAGCTGGATCAAATTCCTGACGCTGGAGAGCCTCCGGTGCATCTTGGGACAGAGCGGTCTGTCCTTTGTTGCCGACAGTCTGCACGAGGACTGGTCGTCCACACTTTCTCAGTCTGGCGGCGTTCGTGCTAACGAGATTCGCAGCTGGCTCGATCGGAATTCCGGTTATGAAGATCGCTGGGTGATCCTTGATGACCTCTATTCCGGCACAGGTCTGCATGTCTGGGAAGCGTCAGAGCGATCATTCATTACTCTGTGCGAGGCTGGTGTTGGTTTGACTGACGTGGAATTCGATCATTTGCGCCGCGGACTGCAGCGCCGCAATGAGTGCGTGTCTGCGTGAACATAGCGCAACAGTTGGGAGTGCATTGCCGACGATATGTTGCGACAATACGAACCGACCAGAAACATTCTGGTCGGTTCACAACAACATAAGGAAATCTGAAAATGGCAACTGCGAAAAAGGCGGCCCCCAAGGCTGCAAAGGCTCCCCAGAAAGTAGCGGCTCCCGCGAAAGTCGAAAAGGCCGTGCCCAAGAAGGCACTTGTCTCCAAGACGGCCAAGGCCATTGCAAAGTTGAGCGCAAGTATCGTTAAGCTCACCGAGCGCAAGAACAAGATCAATGCGGAAATCAATACTTTGAGGGATCAACGCGCCGCATTGAAGGCGCCTGCTGCACCAGCACCCGCTGCACCCGCACCTGTAGCAGTAGCTCCAGTGACGGCTCCAAAGAAGGCGAAGGCCGCTGCAAAGTAGTAGAGCGCGGACAGTAGCATTTCGACGAAAGGGCCCTGGCGGGCCTTTTCACTTTGGGGTGAACATACTTTGGACTCCATCTTCACCGGCACTTTGTCAATACCGAAGCGATTCACTCTCAGGAAATCGCCAGAGGCAGACTTGGTTTGCCCGGTGATTCGAAAATATCGGGATTTACCGTGAAAACGCCAATGGCGGTTTACGAGTGACGTTCAGCGCCCGTGGCCAGATGAACCAACCTAGCACCAGTCGTTTAGCAAACTCGCCAAACCTCAACCTCTCCCAAGCTCGAGTTCTGGTGCAAAATCCCCCGATGGATGCAAGCATTAATGATGTATCGCCACCAACACGTGCTGTGGGATCAAGCGTTAAGGACGAAGTCAAACACTTCACGCTGCGCCTGCCCGCAGCCCCGTATTTTGAGGGCGAGCAAGACGAATCCCTAGGTCTCACCAAGCTGCGATCGATGAGCGAACTTCTGACCGGCAACCGGTACACGATTCATGCACTGAT
>CAIYNH010000468.1 GCA_903927495.1 uncultured beta proteobacterium | reverse complement strand
TCTTGATCAGTTACTTCAGTGACAAACTGCTCGCGCGGGCGACGGACTTTTTTCAGATTGACCAGCCAGTCTTTGCCTTCATCACGGTAACCGAGCGGCATGATGACCACACTGCGCAGGCCGCGTGCCGGCAAATTCAAGATCTCGTCCAGCGCCTTGGGGTCAAAACCCTCCATGGGTGTGCTGTCAACTTCCTCAAATGCAGCCGCGATCAAGGCCGCACCCAAACCGATGTACGCCTGGCGCGCCGCGTGTTCAAAGTTGGTTTGTGCATCACGTGACGGATAGTTGCTGAGCAACATCTGGCGGTAGTTTTCCCAGGCTTCACTGGTACCGCCGCGCTGCGCGTTGGTCAGATCAAACATCATGTTGATGCGCTCTGGCGTGTAGTTGTCCCAGGCCGCAAACACCAGCAGGTGCGAGCAGTCGGTAATCTGCTCTTGCCCCCAGGCCTTGGGTTTGATCTGCTCGCGCACTTTTTTGCTGGTAACAACAATGATCTCGAAAGGCTGCAGGCCACTGGAGGTTGGAGCCAAACGCGCTGCCTCCAGGATGTGATCGACTTTTTCCTGTGGAACCGCACGTGCAGGGTTCATTTTCTTGGTGGCATAACGCCATTGAAGTTTTTGATTCAAGTCAGACATGGGTATTTTTCCTGGAGGTGTATAGAATTGCAAATATAGGTAACCGCAGCGAGTCTAGCTTGGGGCACTGCCAGCTTTTATCAAGGTGTTAACGAGGCCAGATTGTCACAGCCCTGGTCACGACCAAGTAAGCACCGACGATTAACGCTTTCTTTTTAGAACCAAATCAAATAATGCCAACTGACAAATGAGTGCAAAAATCCTTGTGGTGGATGACACCCCGGTTAACGTGAAACTGCTCGCCGATCTCCTGACCCGAAAAGGTTACGTGGTTGTGACGGCCGACGGTGGTCGGGAGGGTCTCGCCATGGTCGAGTCGGAATTGCCCGATCTTGTTTTGCTTGACGTGATGATGCCCGACCTTGACGGATACGCCGTTTGCCGGGCGATCCGGGCGCTGCCACAGACCGCGCTACTGCCGGTGGTGATGGTGACGGCGCTCGACCCAGCCAAGGAGCGCATCAACGGGCTGGAGGCTGGCGCGGACGATTTTTTGTCGAAACCTATCAATCAGCACGAACTGCTCACACGCGTGAGATCCCTGCTTCGCATCAAGGAGTTTCACGACAAAGTGCAAGCCCAGGCACGCGAACTGGCACAGTGGAACCGATTGCTGGAACAGCGTGTGAGCGATGGCGTGCGCCAAATCGAACAAATGAGTCGGCTCAAGCGTTTCCTTTCGCCGGATATTGCTGACTTGATCGTCAGCAGCACCGATGACGATCCGCTGAAAAGCCACCGTCGGGAAATTACCGTAGTTTTTCTCGATCTGCGCGGGTTCACTCCGTTTACCGAAAATGCCGATCCTGAAGAGGTGATGCGGGTCTTGCAGGAATACCACGAAGAAATGGGCCGCTTGATCATGGTCTACAACGGGACCATTGCGCATTTTGCCGGCGATGGCATCATGATTTTCTTCAACGATCCGGTGGTCATTGACAACCCTGCCAAAGTGGCTGTCTGCATGGCTATTGAAATGCAATCAGATTTCAAGCGGGTTTCGCAAGGCTGGCGAGATCGTGGCTACGAGCTTCAGATGGGTATTGGCATCGATCAGGGTTTCGCCACACTGGGCATCATTGGATTCGAAAATCGTCGGGATTACGCTGCCATTGGTACGGTCTGCAACCTGGCGAACCGGCTCTGCAGTGAAGCCAGAGCGGGTCAAATTCTGGTGTCGCAAAAGGTGTTCGGGTTTGTCGAGGAACTGGTAACCGTGGATCTGGTTGGGGCGCTTAACCTGAAAGGTTTTCACAAATCTGTGCCAGCTTTTAATGTCACCGGGTTGCGCGACTAACCTGTCAGGTCACGATCTGAACCGATTCATGAGTCGAAACAGATTCTTCAATTCGCGTTTGTGCCGTTCTATGGTGGCTAGTTGCTGCTTGCTGTCGATACCGGTGGCTATGGCATTTGAATCGGTGCGAGAGCAGGAAATCGCGCAGTGCTGGCCTGGAGAAATCTCGAACTGGGGTGATGGACGAGACCGGGCGGCAATGGGCTCGCCACTCTTGTTTGTGTACAAGCATGCCGGAGCACCCGCCTGGTTTGATTCGGCACTGGTTTTATCTGCAGTCAACAAAGCTGCCGTGGCTTGGTCTCACTGCGGCATTCCCAGTAGCGTTCTGACTTGGCCGGCAGAAGTTGAATTGCAAAGGGGTGCCATCCTGGTTCAGTGGAGTGAGTCGGCAAGTCGCAGTAATTTTGGACTGGCAAATCTGGGCAATAGAACCCTTTCGATGGGGCCCTCTGCGTTTCAATTGCTCAAAACTCGCAATCCAGGCTTTGACTCTCGCCAGACTTTGCAAATGGTGATTTCGCACGAAATGGGGCACTTGTATGGGGTCATGTCACATTCCAGGCGTTGCGTTGATGTCACATCAAACTACACCAACGACAAGGGCGAGGTATGCACCATTCGTGGTGGAGCCAGTCTTGTACCTGGGATTGAATATCGCTCACTGATGCCGACAGCCTGTGACATCCAGCGCTGTCGCATTGCCAACGGAAAGTCTGCGATTGAGTAGCGGAAAAAAATGGCTGCCCCGTTTTCATGCGGCTGTGTCAGCGGTTTCCAAAAATGATAGTCAAGGCAAGTGCTTCGGTAAATCAAGTCGCTGCATATGCCAAAGTGCAGGGTATTCCCAGTGATCAAAGTTGCAACGCTGATGGTGGAGCTTGGTGCGATACTTGCTCTCATGAAGTTGAAATTTCTACCCAGTGAATTGGTTGAACGCTCCACCAGGCAAGGCGAACAGCCATCAATTTGTTCGTCGCGACCCAGTATTTCAAACAGCATGGGGTGACCATGCCTGTAAAAGTCGACTCCCAGTCGGTGGATGCGCGAGTTATTACTGCGTGGAAAGCCGCCCTGAAGCATTCTGATGAAGCCGATTTGCAAGAATTTGCAGCTAAGCATGCCAACCTAAGCGCTGGTTTCAGAAAATGCAAAGTTAGTCTGCCGGTGGTGGTGAGCAGAATTAAGGCGATGCTGGATCAATCTACGGACTTGACCGTTGACCTGCGCTTGTTACTAAGGAATGCCACATTGTCAAGATCGCTGCTTTGTGTGTTGTCGCAGAAAGCTATCGATTCCTCACATTCATTACTCGCCAGCGCCTACGGTAAGTTAAATGTTTATGCGGCAATGTTGCTTGATGAACGGGAGTCAATCCGAGAACGTGGGTTTGAGCAGATTGCCAGTTGGGATGGGGTAGAACCTACTGGTAAAGAGCAAGAAGAGGCTATTCAAAGCCTGCAAGCAATGTTCACGGAGTTTCTCGAGCATGTCCAAATACTTGGTAACGGTGCTCGACCTGTGACCAAATCTGTTGCCGGAATCGGGGCAACTTTGGTGCATAGGCATGACAAAAAAACTGGCCAACTGATTGTCGACCTAAGAGAGAAGCGCCAGGAAGTGAATCGCCTTCGACGCGAACTTCAGCTTACCCAGGCCGAGCGGGACAGGGCCAATACTCAGGTTCAAGAATTGACCGTTACTGCCGGAAATGCAACAACAACCCTGAATTTGGTAACGCAAAATTACGCCAAGTTACGTGAAAATTTTGCGGAGCAAGTGAGAGAGACGGTTTCCTGCGAAGTGGATGAGAGGCTTGTGCCGTGGCTTGGGCCAGCCGAGGAGCTTGCCCAGGCAGCGCAGGCAATTCAGGGTGATTTGCTGCAGGAGGCAGAGGAGCTATTACAGCGGCAAGCCAGCATCGACCAAAAATTCGGCCTGCGTTCGCAACTTGACGTTGAAAAAAATCGCTGTAGAGCCATGCAGTTGCGGCTCAAGGAAGCGATCAAGGAATCTATTCGGCCGCTGCCAGAAATTGGAAGTACTGTAAGAAGGCTAGAGAAGCGCATCACTGAAATCGAGACAATTCTTCAGCAAACTGCATTCTCAAATACCAAGTCCGGTCAGGCTCCAACGCTGATGGTTGAAAAACTGCAACAAGCGCAAACTTTGGAAGAAGTGGCCACTGTTCGACGTGGTTTGTTGGCTATGGAGTCGACGGGATTGCTTGGCTCCAAGGATGTGGGCGCAGCATTTGCTTTGATTGGTGATGTCGCTTCGCGCCTGTATTTGCAAGCAAGCCTGGGATTGGCCGAAAAAACAGGCAAACCAAGTCTCAAGGGTGTACCGCTTTACGCATTGCAGCGGCAACTGGCGGATGGGCATCGTTGCACCTTGCTAATTGATGGACACAACGTATTACATAAGTTGCCAATCTTATTTGGAGAACACTTTGAGCGTGGCGACCCTGGCACCAAGGCGCAGCAGGCCTTGATTCAAAAGATTGTTGTTTTGTGCTCGCTGCAAGAGCAGTTGACTGTGGATTTGTGGTTTGACAGCGTTCAGGCCCACGATGAGACGCTAAGAAATAACTTTAATGTTCACTATTCGGGTGGGACGGGTGTTAACCGGGCGGATGATCAGATTGTTGCCTATCTTCAGTATTTAAGTCGCCACAAACCTCGACAACTGCGTGCTCTTGTGACGGCTGATCGAGATGAGGCTGCGAAGGCAGAGGCAAGTGGCGCGCTAATTATTTCGCCGTTGGAGTTTTCGGTTTTGATTTCGTAAGGTAGATCGAAATAACCGACTACCATTTTTGGGGGTGCGAGTGGGCGCAATGCTTCATGGCCTTTCGCCGATGTGATGTGCCATCGAGAATTTCGGGTGGTTCAGGATGTCTGAAGTTATTACCATTTAACATTTAATTTTTCGCGAAAGTGCAGTTATGAAAACGATCAGTGACATTGGTATTCAAATTCCACAGGTGTACTTGCCCAAAGGCGGGACCGACTTGCAAAAATGGGCGGTCATTGCGTGTGATCAGTTCACTTCCGAGCCCCAGTATTGGCAAACCGCGAAGGAATTCGTGGGCGATGCGCCGTCGACGCTGAATCTGATTTTCCCCGAAGTTTTTCTGGATAAGCCAGGTGCACCCGAGCGGATTTCGGCAATTCAGCAGGCCATGAACGAGTATCAGCAAACCGGAATTCTTGAGCCGCGCGAGGGTTTGATTTACGTCGAACGCAGCGTCGCCGGCAAAACCCGCCATGGCATCATGCTGTGTCTTGATCTGGAGTGTTATGACTATCAGGCTGGGTCATCGAGCCTGATCCGGGCCACCGAAGGAACGATTGTTGACCGCTTGCCACCGCGCATCAAGATTCGTGAGGATGCGGCGCTGGAGTTGCCTCATATTCTGGTGTTGATTGATGATCCTGAGCACACCGTGATCGCACCTCTGACGGCTGCCAAAGCCAGCTTTGAGGCGCTATACGATTTTGAATTGATGCAAGATAGCGGTCACTTGGTAGCATCTGCTGTGAATGCTGAATATGAGGACCGCGTTGTGCAGGCCTTGCGAGCCTTGGCTCAGCCCCAGACCTTTGCGGCCAAATACGGTGTTGGCCCGGATGAGCCTGTTCTGCTATTTGCGATGGGTGATGGCAACCACTCGCTGGCCACCGCGAAGGCGATTTGGGAAAAGAAAAAACCCTTGGTTGGTCTGGATCATCCCAGCCGTTTTGCCCTGGTCGAAATTGAAAACGTGCACGATCAGGGCTTGGAGTTTGAACCAATTCATCGGGTCCTGTTCAATCTCAAGAAAGACCTGCTGACTGAGCTCAGAACTGCATTTGGTTCGAATTTCAGTTGCACCGAGGTGAGCACCTCAGATGCCATGATGCAGCGCGTGAATTCAGCCAGCGGAACCCAGCAAGCGTTAGGCTTGGTTGGTGGAGGGCAGCATTTTGCTATGATCGAGATCGACCAGCCAGCGTCCAACCTGCCCGTTGGCAGCCTGCAGCCCTTCCTGGATCGGTTCGTCCAGGACGGTGGTGCCGAGGCGATTGATTATGTGCATGGCACAGACGTGCTCGAACGCCTGGCTTTACAGACCGGCAATGCGGGTTTCTATTTTGCCGGCATGCACAAGTCTGAACTCTTCAAAACGGTTATTCTGGATGGTGCCTTGCCGCGCAAGACCTTCTCTCTGGGGCACGCCCGCGAGAAAAGGTTTTATATGGAAGCCAGAAAGATTGTGTAGTTTTGCCTTGACGGTCACATTCCAGCGTAATTGGGGCCTCCACCACCTTCCGGTGTGATCCAGACGATGTTTTGTGTGGGATCCTTGATGTCACAAGTTTTGCAATGCACACAGTTGGCTGCATTGATTTGGAGCCGGTCGGTACCATCGTCGTTTTTGACAAACTCATAAACGCCTGCCGGGCAGTAACGCGCCTCGGGGCCAGCATATTTGGCCAGGTTCACGGCCACAGGCACACTCGCATCTTTCAGGGTCAGGTGTGAAGGCTGGTTTTCTTCATGGTTTGCGCTGCTGATAAAAACACTGCTTAAGCGGTCAAAGGTAAGTTTGCCGTCGGGCTTTGGGTACTCAATGGGTTGGCATTCTGAGGCGGGCTTCAGGTAAGCATGGTCGGGTTTGTCACGGCGAATAGTCCAAGGCATATTGCCGCTCAAGCCAAATTGCTCAAAACCGTTCATCAGGGTGCCGACCGTCAGGCCGTATTTGAACCAGGCCTTGAAGTTGCGCGATTTGTTGAGCTCGCTGAACATCCAGCTTTGTTTGAAAGTTTCCGGGTAGGCGCTGAGTTCGTCCTGCTGGCGGCCACTGGTGACGGCATTAAACGCAGCCTCTGCGGCGAGCATGCCGGATTTGATGGCGGTGTGACTGCCTTTGATACGGCTTACGTTCAGGAACCCAGCGTCACAACCGACAAGTGCGCCGCCAGGGAACACCGTTTTAGGTAAAGATAAAAGACCTCCGGCCGTTATTGCACGGGCACCATACGCTATTCTTTTTGCAGTTACTTGACCTTTTGAATTCTCAAAGTACCAGCGAATATTTGGGTGGGTCTTCCAGCGTTGAAATTCTTCAAACGGGCTAAGGTAGGGGTTTTGGTAGTTCAGGCCAGTGATGAAGCCCAGGGCAATCTTGTTGTCTTCCATGTGG
>CAIYNH010000467.1 GCA_903927495.1 uncultured beta proteobacterium | reverse complement strand
CCATTTGGCAATTTGTAGATTCATCATGGTGAGTATTGATATACGTTGAAGTTTCTACATTGTAGTGATCTTCAAGCTAAAACGAGCCGGATGTCCACTGTGCACACCTTGCAATGTGTCGGAGTTAGCGGGACGGGTTAGCGCAATAACTGTTATGCCAATGCAGGTGTCACGCTCAATCGCAGTCCCACAGCGGCAAGTACTTTGTGAACCGTGCTCAGTGTGGGGTTACCGTTGGCGCTCAAGGCTTTGAATAGGGTCTTGTCACCCACACTGGCGCGTCTTGCCACCTCTGCCATGCCGTGAGCTTTGGCAACGTGTCGCAGTGCCACCAGTAGCGCGGCAGGGTCGTCAAGCTCAATCACGGCCTCAATGTAGGCGGCGGCTTGGGCAGGGTCTTTCATGGACTGAACCATGTAATCATCAAAACTTGCATCGCGTGTCATGGTTTACCTCTTTGTTTCCAATCGGTCAAATACTCAATGGCTCGTTCAATGTCGCGGCTTTGGTCAGCCTTGTCACCTCCACATAGCAGAAGCACCAGAATTGGCCCTTGCTTACTCAGATACACCCGATAACCCGGCCCATAATCAATGCGCAGTTCTTGCACGCCATCACGCAGGGGCTTGCAGTCACCAAAGTTGCCAGCGGCCACGCGAACCATTCGCGCCTGTATCTGGGCCTTGGCCCGTAGGTCTTTGAGTGCATCAAGCCACACTGTCAATGGCTGTTGGGCTTGCTTGTCGGTGTAGATGCGGGTTTCCATAATGGTATCTTAAATTATACTAACCAGCCACCACGCGCAGTTTGCCCGGCGCGGCCTTTGCAGAAAACACAATGCCAGCCTGCTCCAGTATCCAGACCTCAATCTTTTCATGGTGAACGCGCAGCAGCTCCAACGGACGCACTTTGTAATGCTTTTCAGCCGTAGCGCTGGGCTTGTGGCCTTGAATTTGTGCCACCACCCCGGCTGGTACTTCCAGCCATTCGGTCAGGCTGGAGAATGACCGGCGCAAGCCGTGCAGGGTGAGCCCCTTCAAGCCCGCAGCGGTACAGGCGCGGGTGTGCGGGTTGTTGGGCTCGGTCAGGCAGCCGGTAGCACTGGTGCTGCTGGAGAACACCCATTCATTGCGCCGGGGTAGCCCAGCCAGCAAGTGCAGCATGTAGGGTGTGGCGGGTATCTCGCGCGTGCCCTCGACCTTGTCGCGGATTTGGATGCCCTTCCATTGGGTGTTGATGTCGTCCCAGCGCAGCGAGAGCACTTCGCCCGGACGGGCTCCGGTGAGCAACATCATTTGAAGGCAGGCGGCGATGATGGGGTTTTGCAGCTGTTGCACGGCGGCAAACCAGACCCCCAATTGTTCGCGCTGCAACACATCGGACTTGGTGCCAGACTTGCCCAAGGCTTCGCGGGCCTTTTTGGTCTTGGCTGGGTTCTTGGCAGGCAGCAGGTTGGCATAGGCGGGTTGCTCTGCGCACCAGGTCAGAAACACGGTCAACAACCGCCAGGCTAGTCGTGCCGATGAGGGGCGGGTTTTGCCTTCGTTGGCGGCCCAGGCTTCGATGGTGGCTTGGTCAAGGTCTTTGAGTGCCAGCGGCATCAATGAAGCCAACGGCCCCGGGCGCGTTAACTGCTTGCCACCGCCACGGCGGCCAGATGGCAAGCCTCCGGCCTTGGCCTTGTCGATGTGGTCGCGGTAATGCAGGTCACCCCAATGCGGTTTGCGCTCTTCAATGTAGGCTGCCCAAACTTCGGCCACGGTCAGGGCAGCTATTTTGCTGGCTTCTACTTGGGCAGCGATGGCTGCTTTGTGTTCAATGGCCGCAGCTTGTTTGGCTCGGTCAAGTTCGCGCGGATCGTCACCAGCATCAAGCGTGACACGTAGGCGGTTGGCCTCGGTACGGGCAGCGTCAATCGTCCAAGCACGTACATCACCAATCGTGCGACGAATAGTTTGGCGGTTGAGCTTGGCTTCAAACACAAACGCCTTCACGCCGTTGGGGTTCTTGGCGGTGGCGGGCGTTGCCCGCACCCGCAGACCGGGTGCCTTGCTATCGCGCATGAAGGTTTGCAACTTGCCCGCTGGGCAGGTCATGCGCTCGATCAAACCAGCGGTCAGGTCTTGAGCTTCACCCAGGTCGGGTGCATCGGATTTCTTTGGTCTTGCCATCATTTACCCCTTGTTTCAATGTAGCCACCATGTAGCCAAAATCCCCGCCATGTAGCCACCATGTAGCCACTTTTACCCTATTTT
>CAIYNH010000466.1 GCA_903927495.1 uncultured beta proteobacterium | reverse complement strand
GACACTCTTTCCCTACACGACGCTCTTCCGATCTAAATCGAGACCAGACGCGCACACCAAATTTGACAAGTAATTCATTAACTTACGACGTTCCGATGTGACAACGTTGGGACACTACTGATGTTGTTTGATTTTAGCAAGTCAATTTTCTAAGGCGATATAGTTCGTGACTTGATGCTGAACGGCTGGTTTAGAGAAGGCTGTCCCGGATGTCGACTGACTCTTTTCAGCCTAATCCGGCCGGTCGCAGGAGTGATCCAGTTTGTGCCTTTAACCTTTGCTCATCACTATGGTCAAATCCATCTTATTGGTGAGTTGCGATGCTCAGCGGTCAAACGACCCGTTATCCGTATCTGGCTTCCTGATCAGCAGTTCGGCTGAGTTTGGCTAGTTCGTGTTTAACTGACACGAGCATATGTATTCCAATTGGCAAGAAGCGCATTAAATCGAGCTTTGGAATACCAAAAAATGCTGGAGTGTATTTAAATTATGTCTATTTCTTTGAGTTTTCACTATGGTAGCTATAGATCAGTCAGTCATACAGTGCGATCAAGTTCTCTTTATTCGACATACCAATACGAGAACAATAAGGTTAACCGCAATGCGGGTTGGTCGGTCGTTGGCCAATGAAAACACCCCCCAGGCTCCAATGCCTCGTTGAAGAGGGACTGATCGACACGGTGGTGCGCCAACTCATGAGTGGCAAGGAGGCGATGGTGTTCGTCGTGCGGTGTGGAGATGAAGTCCGTTGCGCCAAGGTCTACAAAGAAGCCACGCACCGCAGCTTCCGCCAAGCGGTGGACTACACCGAAAACCGCAAAGTTAAGAACTCGCGCTCTGCCCGGGCCATTGCAAAAGGCAGCAAATTTGGTCGTCAAGAACAAGAAACTGCGTGGCAATGCGCCGAAGTGGATGCGCTCTACCGCCTAGCCGGCGCGGGTGTTCGAGTACCACAACCCTACAACTTTTGTGACGGTGTGCTGTTAATGGAATTGGTGACGGACGCAAACGGCGATGCCGCACCACGCCTGAACGATGTCGCTTTCACTCGCGAGCAGGCACTTTCCCACCACAAAACGCTGATTTCTGAGGTGGTACGCATGCTGTGCGCTGGAGTGGTGCATGGTGATTTGTCAGAGTTCAACATCTTGCTGGCTCACACACCAGGATTCGATGGCACCCAAGGCACAGATGGCCCTGTGATCATCGATCTTCCGCAGGCAGTTGATGCCGCCGGAAACAACCATGCGCAGCGCATGCTGCTGCGGGATGTGGCCAACCTGCGCGACTTCTTCGGGCAGTTTGCCCCCGCCTTGCTGACTACCGACTACGGCCCGGAGATTTGGAGTCTGTACCAGGGTGGTTTACTCAGCAATTCCACAGCACTGACTGGGCGCTTTGATCGAGCTTATGCCGATGTTGACATGAAAGCAGTGCTGCGCGAGATTGACGACACCTTGGCCGAAAACGACGCTCGCAAGCTTAGACTGGCCTGCTAAGAGCAGATCATTTTTTGGTGAGACATCGAAAACATGCTCATTGAACGGTTCATCCCCGCGGGTGTGGGGAATACGCAAAACCGGTCATGTAGCTATTTAAGACCGGTCATTCAAATCTGCGTCACAGGCTGAGCCGGGATCAATCTCACGCATTTTGGGTCTTGAACCGGCAGCTAGCCATCTAAAAACAGGCAATCACCCTTCTGAAGCCGGCACCAAGTCAGGCCGGATTTTTCTTAACTATTTTGTTTATTTTTGGAAATAATTGACGAATTTGATAGAATTATTTTTTGCGGATGCGGCGCGGAACGCTTTCTGCCAAACTTTCAGCACGCTTTTCTGAGGAGAAAATAATGGCAAGAAGATGGGTAGAGGTTCTCTTTGCAGCAACGCTTACGGTGGCTGCATCTTCGGCTAATGCCGCCTTTTCGGCTGACATGACGGCGAATTTGGTTCGTCTCCAGGCCGAGGTTGAGGGTCAGCTGCGAGCAAATCCGGACATCGCACAGATGGTTTCCCGGGCTGCAGCGGCCGGTATCGATATGCCAATCCTGATGCGTGTCATAGCCAAGCTGCCTGCTGTCAATATCGCCACCGCCGTTGGGGCGGCGGTCAGGGCCGTTGCTGTCCAGGGTGTGAACATTGTCGGTAGCGCCGTGCTTTACGGCGGCTCGGCACAAGCGCCTGCGATCGTTACCGCCGGTATACAGGTGATGCCGGCACAGGCCAGCGAAATGATGGGCGTGGTTCTGGGCATATTGAGCCTTAGTGGAAACAGGACTTTGCAGGCGCAGGTTTTCCAGTCGGCCATCGCCGCGGTGCCGGATCAGCTAGAAAACCTAGTCGCCACCGCGATGCGTCAGGCCGGCAGGGCCGATGATGAATGGGCCGCAGTTGCGGCCGTGCGTGCGGGTGCTGCTGTCACCCCGGCGGTTTCTTCAGCCCTGCGCACCAACCCGGCGCGTGCCGGGGCGATTATCACGGCGGTGCTGCGGGCCGCGGCTGCGCCCGCCGCAGTCGATGCTGCCGCGCACGGTGCCGCAATCGCCGAAGCGGTGATTGCGCCCGCGTTTGCCGCCGCAGGGATCGCCTACCCATTGGGGTCGCCAGGTCAGATCCTGGGTCTGGTATTTGTCAACGGTCCCACGGTAAACGTCAACCAGATCATCACGCTCAGACTTGATGGCAACGGAACCTGTTCTATGGAAATTAACTATGGCAATGGTTCAGCCATCTGGAATGCCAATCGGCCCAACTTCTGGGGTGTTCCCGTCAATGCCGTTACCAAGGCCGTTCCGGGAACCTATGTTTTCAGCGTGAGAGGGGTTGCCAACGCAGCGCTGGCATTGCCGGCCTGCCAGGGATCAGCACAGGTTACGGTCAATGTCGTGGCCCGTTGACATCTATTGACGCAAACCTTGGGCTGCAGAGTGACGACTGAGAGAGCCTGTCGGCCTACTGCAAACCCTCTACCCGGATGCGCAACCAGAACTGTGAACCTTAGAGTTCAATGTGGGAGCTTGCATTCGACTGCCATCATCAAGCGCTGAAGGGAGGTTTTTGCTCCGGGTGCAATCGACAAGATTTGGCGAAACGATGCCGCTGGGAACTTGAAATCATCTCAAATCTGAGTTGTTCCTGTCTAGTCCAAGGAGTGGGTGAGATGCAAGCTGTTCAATTGATCAGGGCTGCAACGGCTTCGCGCCTAGTTTCGTATCGATCTGGAAACGGAATTAGAGGGACGTGCAAGCCATTTTGATCCGGAAATTGTCGACCTGCTGATGGATGTGATCGACGAGTTTCGGGTCATTGCCGTCGGCAATAGTGACAAACCCCCGGTCCCGCCAAGCCATCAACAAAATCCGATGAGTTCAGCGAGTTACTAAATCAGGCACCAGCAGGTCCATAGCCGCCAAATTGGCGTTCATCAATGACAACTGTTCCATCGGCCTGCACCAGGATGGCGCAGGCTGAGATTTACGCTTGGTGCACATCCATGCCTAACACGTGCTTAAAGATGGGGGTATGTTCCATCTTTGTGTTTGTGTTTGTGTTTGCAGGCCGAGCGTCGCCACTTCGATGATTGGCTCTACCGTGACACCCACTGCGAGCGTGTGGCTGGCACCACCATGGATCACACCGCGCATGGGAGACACGTCTGAAAAATCACGTCCAATCGCCAGCGTCACGTAGTCTTCGCCGGGCGAGTGCCAGCAAGCACGGTCATTGGTGGGGTCCAGGTCAACCCAGCGCTGCGTTTCAGGCAGATCGGGCACATACACCGAGGCCCAGGCGTGCGAGGCATCGCTGCCCTTGAGTTTGACCGTTCCGGGCGCTGCCTGGGTCAACAAATAGCCGCTGACGTAGCGCGCCGGCAAGCCCATGCTGCGTAGGCATGCGATCAAAATATGGGCAAAATCCTGGCAAACGCCCTTGCGTTGTGCCAGTGCTTGCTGAGCCGGGGTGTTGACTTGCGTGCTCTGGCTTTCGTAGGTGAAGTCTGAAAATATGCGGTGCATCAGATCAATGGCCCCCGCCAGCAGACCCGAACCAGACGAAAAGCTGGGCCGTGCGTAGGCTGCAAACTCATCCTGACGGGCTGCCATGGGGGAGGCAAAGACAAATTCGTTGGCTGCGTCAAAGCTTAAATGCGCCTGGTAGCGGAAAAGTTCACGCGTTGTCTCCCAGCCGATGGCGCTCAAGGGCAGCAGCGAGGCATACGTGATCACTTCGCTGTGGGCCACCACCTGCAGGCGGGTGTGTGGAGCTTGTAACGAGAAGAAACTGCGCGTATTGCCAAATACATCACGTGTCGTGCTGATTTGGGATGGCTCTGGCAGTACCTTAAGCTCATGACGAATGAGTTGTTGACTTGCTCGGTGCAGCGGTGTCAGGAAGGCCATGTGCTGGGCCGTCTCTACCGCAGGGACGTAGTCATAAATCGTCTCATGGGTGATGCGCAGTTTCATGCGGCCCCCAGGCTTTGGTTGGCCATGCCACTGTGGGTAAAGTAGGTGTTGCTGATTTCATCAGAGACCTGAAAACTGGCTCGAGTGCATTGGTACAGCACGTCTTTGAGCAGTGCATAGCTGGGTGGCTGCCCGAATGCCGCAAATCCGCTGACGGGTTCGGTTACCAAATCTGGTGCGCTGTCGCATAACTGCGCCAGGCCCCAGGCGCTGGGGTTGGGCACTTTGAGCGATAAGGCACAGAGTTGATTAGGCTCGCTGCCAGCCAACTTGGCCAGACGACCGCGCAGCGTGTGGGCCACCCATGAGATGGAGCGCGGGTTGTCTCGGTCAATTACCAGCAGGTCGATCAGGGCGGCCAGATCCCGGTTTTGCTGAAACAGGGCGTGGAAGGTGATGGCACTGTCGAACAACTCCACCATCGCATCAAAGCCGCCATTGGTGTGCAGGCTGCCCGTGTCAAGCCCGCGCATCAAGGCTGACGACAAAAATCCGAGTCGCTCAATATGCCGCCCGATGCTCAGCAGCCGCCAGCCATCGTCACGGGTCATGCGGTCGGTTTGTGCGCCAGTTATCGCGGCCATGTGGTCGCTGGTGTCCTTCAGGATTTGCAGGGCTTGCAGCGCCGGAAATTCAGCACGCTGGCGCTGCGCGGCACAGCGCTCAAAGAGTTCGTCTTCACAGCGAATGATGATGCGCCAGTGCTCTTGCGAGAGCCGCTCACGTACGCCCGAGCCAACCATCTTGAGGGCCCTAAGGTAGTAGCCTACGCTGGTAGCTCCTGTACTGCTGCCCAGACTGTCGATGAGACTGCGTTCAAACACCCGTGGGGCCTGTAGCGCGGTGGGCACACCCGGCAACACCAGCGTGTTGGCAAGCGCCATCTGGCTCAGCCATGTCAGCAGCGGTGCACAGGATTGTTCCTCGCCGTGCAGACATTCCAGCGTTAGGCGTGCCAGCCGAACGGCGTTTTCGGCGCGTTCGGTGTAGCGGCCCAGCCAATACAAATTTTCGGCAGCACGGCTGGTGACCATGCGCTTTCTCGCCAACAGGGACTCGGGAGTCATGTGCGGCTGCAGCAGGGTGCTGTGGTCGACTTCGCCTTCGGTCAGGGCCCAGACATCAACGCTGCTGCCGCCGCGCTGCATGGATGTAATCTCTTGCCCGGCGCTGGCAACACGGGCCAAACCACCGGGCAGCACGCGCCAGCCCTGCGCGCCATCAGAAACCACAAACACCCGCAGCATCACCGAGCGCGCCAGCAGCTTGCCAGGTTCTCCGGGTGAAGCAGTGCCACCAGCCTGCCAGGTCGGGATTTGGGATAAAGGCGCATAGCCCTGCACGGTGTACTCCTCGGCCTGACGCACAATCCGATTGGCCCACTGATTGAGTGTTCGGGCATCGAGTTTGCTACCCAGCACGGCATCAAAACTGTCATGACCGGGTGAGCCGGGGTAGGTTGATTTAAGGGCGCACTTACTCAGGCGTGGGAGCGCCTCTTCCATGGCACTGCGTTCGCCGCACCACCAGGTGGGCAGGGCAGGGAGGGTTAACTCTTCGCCCAGCAAGTGGCGTGACAGCGCCGGTAAAAAACCCAGCAGCGCAGGGGACTCCAAGAACGCCGAACCCGGCGCATTGGCGACCAGTACGTTGCCCGCACGAATCGCTTGCAGCAAACCGGGTACGCCCAAAGTCGAGTCAGCGCGCAACTCCAGCGGGTCGAGGTATTGGTCGTCAACGCGCTTGAGCAGACCATGCACCGGTACCAGCCCCTTGAGGGTCTTGAGAAAGACACATTCGTCACGCACCAGCAAATCACTGCCTTCAACCAGCGTCAGCCCCAGGTAACGCGCCAAAAAGGCATGTTCGAAATAGGTTTCATTAAAGGGCCCTGGCGTCAGCAGCACCAGGTGCGCGTCTGGTCCGGCCGGGCTCATGGCCTTGAGGCTGTCCATCAGTGCCCGGTAAGTGCTGGCCAGGCGTTGCACTCGCAGGGTCTGAAAGGCTTGTGGAAACTGCGCCGAAATGGCGAGTCGATTTTCCAGCAAGTAACCCAGGCCCGAAGGTGCTTGGCTGCGCTGCGCCTCGACCCACCAGTTGCCGTCGGGCCCACGCGCCAGATCAAACGCCGCAATGTGCAAATAACGCCCGCCCACCGGCGTTACACCATGCATGGCGCGCAGGTATCCGGGGTGCGCATGCACCAGCGCCGGAGGCAAGAAACCATCATGCAGCAGGGTTTGCTGGCCATAGACATCGGCCATCACACGCTCAAGCAGGCACATGCGCTGTAACACGCCGGCTTCGATGTGCTGCCAGCTCGGTGCATCGACGATTAGCGGGAATAGATCCAATGCCCAAGGGCGTTGCGGACCATTTTCATCGGCGTAGACGTTGTAAGTGATGCCGTTGTCACGTACCTGGCGCGCAAGATTGATCGCGCGCTGGTCCATATCTGCTGCTGAATCGCCTGACAAAGTATTAAAGAAATGCTTCCAAACAGCTGTCGGCTTTGCGTTTGCAGCTATAAAATCAGGAGCATTCATGGCGTTAAAGGGTGCGCCATTCGAGACGGTTCCCCGTAATTCATCAAAGTGCCCGCTGGTCACCTGGGTTTTTTGCGCCAGCGCAGCCACATCCTCTGGCACCGGCCAGGTGTCACTGGTTTGCGATTGGGTTGACTGGTTCATGCTGCAGAGTATGCCAGTGAAGCTGACGTTGTGAACTTGTTGTGCTCAATAGTCGGCACTCATTGCTCCAAAGCGCAGCGAGGCCAAAAAAATTGAGTTTTAGCAGAAATGCCACCGCCGGTGCGATGGCCTCCAGTCGAGCACGCGGCCTATGGTTAATAACCATCTCAGTATCCTCTTGAAAGCGCCCCTGCACGGGTGCCAAGCTTTGTGTTTATGGAACTGAAATGAAATGCGTGGTCCGTTTTCATGCTTCTGGACGACGGCTCGGGAGACTCAAAAGTCTGGGTATGCGCCGTACTCTGTGCGATTAACTTGTTGTGGAAG
>CAIYNH010000465.1 GCA_903927495.1 uncultured beta proteobacterium | reverse complement strand
GTCATCCGGAACTCATGTTCTGAAATGATGAGGATGCAATCGCTGCCCCTGCAGGCAACTGAGTCGTATAGGGCGTCTTGGCATCAAGCCAGAACCCCTCGCCGGAATTAATGGTGGTGAGCACATCGTATCCCTTGCTAGTCACGTAGTCGTTCAAGGCTGATCCGGTCAGGGATGGTGTATCGAAGGTCCACCTGCTTGCGCCACTATTCCAATGCCAAAACGGCGTTCAACACTCTTTCAATCTACAGCCAAATGCATTGTGTATACTTTACTTTGACTATTTCAAATCTGATGAATTGATATTTCGTAAGCCTTTAAATATTTGAAATTGCACGGGTTTTGCATTGGTATTCACACCATTTACGGCCCAATACATCAAATCAGAAATTCCATTGCCATCGAGATCTACAAACATGCTGCTTGTATCGTTATTGATAGCTGATGCTGACGGAAAGCTCACGGGATCGACAAGTGAAAACCCACCATTCTTGTCATTTAGATATATCAATGGGGAGACATTTACATTCCCTGCACCAAGTTGTTCAACCACAATATCATCAAACCCATCACCATTTACATCACCGCAACTCATATGTAGACTATTAAAGTTTGTAATCTCATTTTTGACTGGTATGATAAAGCGGGTTAGCGTGCCGTTAGCGACAGACATTCCGATTAAATTGGAACCCCATGCCTGGTTCTGACCTTCCACAAGAGGTTTTCCATCCCAAACAGTCGTTGGAAGTTTGTATGCACCGAACTGCATAATTGCTACTGATTCTTCGTTAGGTCGAATCTTCATCTCGCACCCCTCGCTAATATACGGCATTACATAGTCTTGGCCATCAAGCGTTATTAAACGGATAGATCCTGTTTGAGTATTCCATGATGTATACGGTACCCATGTCGAAGGGCCAAATGACAGGCGTGATTTTTCAATCCAACGCGTGTTTGCATCTCGATTGAATAAAGAAAAACTTATCTCAGTACCACTGCTGCTCTCGGTAATAGCAATATGCGAATTTTCAGATGCACCGCGGCGATTAAACATAACACCATTTGGTGAAAACCAACGATAATCTTCTTCGATCTGACTCCAAGTCCCGTTATATCTCCATGCATCCGTTCCCGTTCCATAGCCGATTGGTGTCGCAATTACATCTTTCTTGCCCAATTCATTGTCCATCAGATGTACTGAATACCCCCATTGATAAGTGCCAAATTTTCCTATGATGTATTTGCCATCTCCACTGGACATCATATAGCTGCTTTGAACGCCAGTTGAGTTATCGATTAATAATCGACCATCTTCAGGACTAGCTGCGAATGCTATGTCATCATATCCATCTCCGTTAAAGTCATAAACAACGGCATATCCTGATGCACCATTAATGGATACTTCATCAGTTCCAAACAATTCTTTTGTGCCGTTAATGAACGAACCGTCCGCTTGCTGTAGAAATGCAATAACCCGATTTACAACTGGCCCTGTAAATGCCAATCCATTAATTTTCTGATTACACCAAAATGTAACGACTATATCTTTTCTCCCATCTTTATTTAGATCCAAAACAATTGGTTTATGAAGTACAGGTCCTGAGAGACCAGCATTGGCGCAAAGAGTTGAATATATTGGTTGAATGTCAGGTAACAATATGGGACTTTCAGAAAATAACCAATTACCAACAGAGTCAGGAATTGACTCTGCATTCAGTGTTCCGTCCTCAAAACTATATACAGTTGTTCGAGATTTATTTTCGAGCGATGAAGTAATAATTGATCCTATTGCATTATTCACAACTGAACTTCCATCGCTGTACTTTACGGTTTCCACACTACCCGAATAACTTTTAGATGTCACATATTTTCCTGCCACATTTACCCAAAACCCCATTCCATTTCCAAGCAATTTCATATTTCTAGCGAAACTCAAATAGCTATTTGAAGCAATGTAGGCTTCAAGCTCTCCACTTACATTCAGGCTTGGCGCGAAAAAAAACCATTTAGTTGAATTGCCATCGAAAGCCCAAAGTGAATTTAAACCAATATTCGGTATGTTAGTCCCGTAGTCGGATCGACTGATAAATGTTTCAGGCGATTCATCTGCAAAAACTGAAATCAAGTTCCAACCCGAAATCAATGCCGGGGTCCAATTGGTATCAAATTCAAAAGTGCGACTGATTGGCGTCTTTGCGTTAATCCAATATCCTTCGCCTGCATTTATTGCAGTCAAAATTTTATAATTTTTTTGTGCGGCATATGTTTGTAATTCTGTTGAATTCATCATGGGCGTATAGAAGGCCCATGCGGAATTTAGAGCATCCCATTTCCAAACAGATGTAACGAGATTTGCATCACCGAATACATCGGTTGATGCAACAATCAGCGATCGGTTGGTAGCGTTGCCAAGAAGATTCCACCCTTGTGCAATCTGTAGTGTGTAGCTTTGAATAGCTGATGTTATTGTTGTGAAGCTCAAAATGGCAGCGGCAACTACGACAAGTTTAATATTGTTATACATTTAATTATTTTGAATGTTCGCTCAACCGTTGTCAATCTACATGTTGACTGTAACGTCATTTTTAAAACGCTGCTAAATAGCTGATAAATATCAAAGAAATCACCGATCCCCTTCCACTCTTCCACGCCACGGTCCGAGCGAAGACGGCAAGCTCGACATGGACGCTAAGAACGTCGATTCACGATGATGGTGTCGCGCAAGCACGACAACTACTGACAACGATTTATGGTGAGCGCAGCGTGATGTCGCTGTCGCTCAATGAAGATGGCGGGATCCAGATGCTCACGACTGATCAATTGAAGCTCAAGTCGATGACTTGTCAGAAGGTGTTGATTTCGCAGCTCAATGGGAAGATCGTGATAGGCAGAAACAGGCCAAGGCGCAGAAAACGATGCAACTGGCGAATGCGGCGGGGGTTGGTTGATGAGTTGTGTAACACGACACCTGGGCGTGCGGCCTGCCTGATGCTGTGTGCCCGCCTTAGACACTCAGCCGTCGGTCAACTTTCCGAACTACCTTCTGCAAACCAGTCATTGACGATCAAGTATCCCGCCGTGCGCAAGCAGCGATCATTCGCATGGCTTGCGATCCCACCCTTCAATGATCGGCCAGTTCCAGCGCGATCTTCTTGAAGTTGGCTTC
>CAIYNH010000464.1 GCA_903927495.1 uncultured beta proteobacterium | reverse complement strand
CGTTTATCAATTTGGTTTTCAACAGAGGTTTGGGCAGACTCGGAGGCGACCTTGTTAGGCAGGATTCCGTGTATTCGATCGGGAGGATATCGGATTATTTCATTCGTTACTACCCGGTTTCAGGCGCTGCCTTTGAAGATAGTTGAGCCCTCATTTGCTTTTTGGGGTCGCGTTAGTAAGGAAAAGGGGCTGGAGCGATCTATTCGAATTTTCGCTTCGGTGCATATGATTCATCCAAATGCGCGCTTTACAATTATCGGACCCGACGGGGGGTGCCTCAAGGCGTTGCAGGAGCTATCGGTGTTTTTGGGTTTGAAAGAGTCAGTTTTCTTTTTGGGTGCAGCAACACATGACGAAATTCGGAGTTTCGCAGGCAGCGCTTCGTTTTACCTACAGACGAGTGAGGTTGAAGGTATGGCAATGTCGGTAGTTGAATCGATGCAACTTGGTCTGTTACCAGTGGTCACCTCTGCGGGAGAAATTCGTAGTTATTGCAAGGATGGGTATAATGCGGTGATTGTTTCCTCTGAGCAGAATGCTGTCGCTACTATATTAGGCTTACTAAGCAACAACACCCTATACCAAGAGATGAGAGTCAACGCAATTTTGACTTGGGTGGACAAACCGCTGTATCACGAGTCGATTTTTCAGGCATGCAATTCTATTGTTGGCCGAGACAGCGCCAATACGAGGCCTACTTCATGTGCGGAATAGTTGGCTTTTTGACCGGTGACGAGTGCGCTCCAAATGACCTTGATTCCACCGCCAAGTGGATGGCCCGGTCTATTCAGCACCGTGGTCCCGACGATGCCGGTACTTGGTCAGATGCGAGAGCCGGTATTGCACTGGGGCACCGACGACTGTCTATCGTCGATTTGACGCCCGCAGGGCACCAACCAATGAGCTCGTCTAGCGCTCGGTACGTGATGGTCTTTAATGGGGAGATTTATAACCATCAGGATTTCCGCGCTCTGCTCTCAACTAGGCGCGATTGGAAAGGTCATTCAGATACTGAGACTTTACTCGCAGGATTTGAAGAGTGGGGGATTCAGAAGACACTCGACGATGCTATTGGGATGTTCGCCCTTGCAGTGTGGGACCGCGATGAACAGTGTTTAACCTTGGCCAGGGATCGATTTGGTGAGAAACCGCTGTACTACGGTTGGCAAGGCGACAGTTTTTTGTTTGGCTCAGAGTTGAAGGCATTGCGAGCGCACCCTTCATTTTTTGCCGAAATTGACCGTGGATCGTTGTGCCTATATATGCGCCATAGCTGCGTCCCGGCACCTTATTCAATTTACCAAGGCATTGCCAAGTTACAGCCGGGCTGTCTACTTACCGTATCTCTACGCCAGCGCGACCCGCAGATCAGCGCCTATTGGTCTGGCATTGCGGCGGTTGAGGCGGGGCGACTCAATCCTTTTACAGGTAGTGCAGAGCAGGCTGTGAATGAACTTGAGTTGCTGCTTAAAGATGCTGTGCGGAAACAAATGATGGCCGATGTACCACTGGGAGCATTTTTGTCTGGTGGCGTGGATTCTTCGACTGTGGTGGCATTGATGCAAGCCCAGACACAGCAAAAGATCAAAACATTTACTATTGGCTTTAATGAGGTTGCTTATAACGAAGCCTGTCATGCCAGAGCTGTGGCCCAGCATTTGGGCACCGAACATACCGAACTGTATGTCACACCGGAGCAGGCCATTGCAGTGGTTTCCCTGTTACCCGCGCTCTATGATGAACCATTTTCAGATTCTTCACAAATACCCACGTTTCTTGTATCGCAACTGGCTCGCCAACATGTCACCGTATCACTCTCAGGTGATGCGGGGGACGAGTTGTTTTGTGGCTATGACCGTTACCAATTAAGTGCTCGCCTGTGGCAAAAATTAAGCCAGCTTCCGTTGCCATTACGCAGGTTGATCAAGCGAGG
>CAIYNH010000463.1 GCA_903927495.1 uncultured beta proteobacterium | reverse complement strand
TGCGCCGTTGGGGGTTGCTTGAGGAAGATAAGCGGTACCTGATGCTTCGTTCAAACTGGTGCTTTTGGGCACCGACAAATCAACCTGCGCCGTCAGCCGGTACCCCGCTCCGCGCACGGTTTCGATCATGAGGCCAGCCTGAGGCCCGAGCGATTCACGCAAGCGTTTGACGTGCACATCGACCGTGCGCTCTTCAATGAACACATGATCTCCCCAAACCCGGTCTAGCAATTTCGAGCGCGTATGCACACGCTCGGCATGCGTCATCAAATAATGCAACAACTTGAACTCAGTGGGGCCGAGTTTGAGCATTTTCTCGTTAAACGAGACACGATAGGTTTGCGCATCCAATAACAAAGCACCAATGCTGACCGAACCTTCCACCCGCTCAGGGGTACGCCGGCGCAACACGGCGCGCACTCTGGCAATGAGCTCCTTGATAGAAAAAGGTTTGGAGATGTAGTCATCTGCACCTGCATCCAAACCGGCCACGCGGTCCACCTCATCGCTGCGAGCGGTCAGCATGATGATGGGAACCGTCTTGGTGCGCGGGTGTGTACGCCAGCGTTTGGCCAAGACCAAGCCGCTTTCGCCAGGCAGCATCCAATCAAGCAAGATGATGTCGGGCAACACCGCGTCAATCTCACGCTGGGCCGATTCGCTGTCCATGGCCAGAGTCAATCGGAAACCATTGTGTCGCAGATTGATGGCAATCAGCTCGGCAATGGCAGGCTCATCCTCAACCAACAAAACTCTGGGCTCATGCCTCATTTGAGCACCGACTCAATTTCTTCCAAGGAAGAATGGCGCACATCGGCACCTTTGACGACATAGATGATGAGCTCGGCAATGTTCTTGGCGTGGTCCCCCACGCGCTCGATCGATTTGGCCAGAAAGAGCAAATTCAGACTGGCTGAAATCATGCGTGGATCTTCCATCATGTAAGTGATGAGCTTGCGCACAAAGCCGTCAAACTCTCTGTCAATCTGGTAGTCGTCCTTCATGATGGACAAGGCTGCTGCCGTATCCAGACGGGCAAAGGCATCGAGCGACTGACGCAGCAAGTTCGAAGCCAAGTCGGAGGCTACCTTTAGCTCAAGGGAAGGCAGCGAGCGGGGTGCACCACTGTCGATGATCGAGCGCACCATGCGGGCAATTTTTTCAGCCTCATCCCCCACGCGCTCCAGATTGGCGGTGATCTTGGAGATTGCAATCAACAGGCGCAGATCAACAGCCGTAGGCTGACGCCGGGCAATGATGCTGGAGAGCTCGCGATCGATTTCAACCTCCATCGCATTCACCCGCACCTCGTTGGCGGTGACTTCATTGGCAATATCCATGCTGAATTGGGACAACGCGTCAATGGCCTTTCGGATCTGCGATTCAACCAAGCCACCGAGTTGCATGACCTTGGTTGAAACTACATTGAGTTCGCTGTCAAATTGTGTGGAAAGATGTTTATCGGGCATGAAATTTTCCTGTTGATGGAGTCAATGCGTGGGTGATGTTGCCAATAATTTTGCAGGATCAACCAAAGCGTCCGGTGATGTAATCTTCAGTTTCCTTACGCGTTGGCTTGAAAAACATTTGCTCGGTGGTACCAAATTCAACCAGATCACCCAGGTACATATAGGCTGTGTGGTCACTGCAGCGCGCTGCTTGCTGCATGTTGTGCGTCACGATCAAGACCGTGTAATCACTCTTGAGCTCGGAAATCAGTTCTTCGACCTTGGCTGTCGAGATGGGGTCCAGCGCTGAGCAGGGTTCATCAAGCAGCAGCACTTCGGGTTTGATGGCAATGCCTCGCGCTATGCATAGCCGCTGTTGCTGGCCACCCGAGAGACTGGAGCCACTTTGCTTGAGCTTGTCCTTGACCTCAGTCCACAAGGCCGCTTTTCTTAAAGCCCATTCAACCCGCTCATCCATATCATTGGAATTGAGCTCCTCAAAAAGCTTGACGCCAAAAGCCACATTGTCATAGATCGACATGGGAAAGGGCGTGGGCTTTTGAAAGACCATTCCCACCTTGGCACGCAGCAGGGCCACGTCCTTTTTACTGGTCAGCAAGTTCTCGCCATCGAGCAAAATTTCGCCCTCAGCGCGTTGTTCAGGATACAACTCAAACATGCGATTGAATATGCGCAACAAGGTTGACTTGCCGCAACCCGAGGGGCCAATAAAGGCCGTCACTTTGTGTTCAGGAATTTCCAGATTGATGTTTTTCAGCGCATGGAATTTGCCGTAATAAAAATTCAAATTGCTGACAGTAATTTTCGGGGTCGCTTGCGGCGCGGTGACAGTATTCATGCTCAGCCTTTGTTTCGGGTTAATACTCTGGCCAGAATATTCAGGCCCAGGACTGCAATGGTGATGATGAACACCCCTGCCCAAGCCAGTTTTTGCCAGTTTTCATAGGGGCTCATGGCGAACTTGAAGATCGTCACGGGAAGGCTGGCCATGGGTTCACTCAAGCTTGAAGTCCAAAATTGGTTGCTTAACGCTGTAAACAACAATGGAGCGGTTTCGCCTGAAATGCGGGCAACGGCCAACAAAATTCCCGTGATGACGCCTGAGCGAGCCGCTGTCAAAGTGATGCTCGATATCACCTTCCATTTCGGAGCGCCCAGCGCATAAGCAGCCTCACGCAAGCCTGCAGGCACCAACTGCAACATGTTCTCGGTGGTACGAATGACCACCGGAATCACAATCAGCGCCAATGCCATGATGCCGGCGTAACCAGAGAATGACTTAAATCGGGTCACGATGACAGCATAAACAAACAAACCGATCACGATGGAGGGTGCAGACAGCAAGATGTCGTTGACAAAGCGCGTGACTCTGGCCAACCAGCTGTGGGTATCAAACTCAGCCAGGTAAATGCCCGCCATCACACCAATGGGGGTTCCCACAAAGGTGGCGAGCAACACCATCAAAAACGAGCCATAGATGGCGTTGGCCAAGCCACCGGCATCATTGGGCGGCGGGGTCATCTGCGTCAAGGTGTTCAGCGAGAGTCCGCCCAATCCGAGCACCATGGTTTCAAACAGAATCCAGACCAGCCAAAACAAGCCAAAGGCCATGGCCATCAGCGACAAGGTCAGCGCCACTTGGTTGACCCGTTTGCGCTGGGCGTAGCGGGCCATGCGGGTTTGTTCAAGTGCCTGGGCTGCGCTCAAAGCT
>CAIYNH010000462.1 GCA_903927495.1 uncultured beta proteobacterium | reverse complement strand
GCCCCGCCGGGCGAGGAGGAGCTTAACAGCCCTATGTGGTCGGTGACCCTTGGGCTGACTTCTTGAAGCACGACGGGCTGGGTCAGACCTTTAGACGCCTTGCAAGGGTTGCTTGCCGCTGTAGTATGTCCTGAAAAATTGCATCAGCTTCATTGCCAAATTGCTTGGCATATTGCTCACGCAAAGCGCGTGTTTCGGTAACGACCGGGTTTTTGCCACATAGCCTGTCCTCGGTAAATCAAGTCCAAGCATCCCCAGCCAGTGCCGACTGCACGCCCACCTTGCCCCAGGCTGCATCGGCGGCGGATGGAGTGGCTAGCGCGGCACGTTTTTCAAAGAACTGGGCGGTTTCCATGGCGCTGATTTTTTCAGCAATGGCGACCACAAAAAATTGGTTCATGGTGGTGTCGTCAGCCGCAGCAATGCGCTTGGCTGCTTGCTTCAAAGATTCGGGCAGACGAAGTGCGTAGTTGCTCATGGTGCAGGGCTCCTTGATAAAGAAAATTGTTTGAACGCTTGCTCTGGGTTCAGCAGCAAAACGCCAAAATTTTGGGCCGGTTTGAAATCGCGCAAGTTATAGGTCACGATCGCATTGGCCTGTGCATTGACGGCCGCTTCAAGCACCATCTCATCGGCCGCGTCACGCAACTGGGGCCGCCATTGGTAGTGCGTGGTAACAGGCACAATCACCTTGGCCAGGTCGTTCAAAATGGCATCAATATCGGTGCGCAGCAAACCCGATACAGCCAATTGATCAGCCCGTTTAAGCACATCTTCGTATTCCAAAAATAGCGCCGGGCTACAGCACATGGTTACTTCGGCACGGCGCACGCATTGCATGATGGCAAACGAAGGTCCCGCATTGTTGCGCATAGCCGCCACCAGAATATTGGTATCAACCACCAAACGAGCCAATGTTTTCATATCGTTGGCGATATTAGCACAAGCATTGGCCTACCGCCCCTTCACCGAAGCCGCCACAGCCAGCGCCAGCACCACGTCGCACACGGTTTTGTGGTTGGCCACTGACAGCGCGGTGTACTTGGCCAGCATGTCGCGGTCTTGCATGGTGAAGTACCAGCAATGCTGATCGGGAGTTGCTTGACAGCGTTACTGGGAAAACGCGCAAACTTGTGGTCTATCAATCCGGCTTGAAATCGCCGGCTGACGGGGCGTGAAAGTGACCAATTTTTAGCTCAAAAAAATTGTTTGGCAAAGTTGGCCACAGCCAAGGCAATCAGGATCCCCATCATCCATGACAATTTGTCCATCTTGGAATCAAGCAGGGCCACATCGGTTTTGACACCCAGCACATCTACTTTGGTTGCCAGTGTTGTATCAAGAGCCTCTGAAAAAGCATCTTTTTGTGCCTCAACAATGGCAGCGGCCTGCTCACGCGACAACCCGGCTCGCTCCAGTCGGTCAACAAACTTAAAGGTGTCAAAGGTGATAGTGCCCATGCTGCGAAGTTTAAGCCATAAAGGTTTTGTCCAACTCTGGTTTTATTCGGACACTCATTCTGCGTTCAAACCACGTAGCTGGACGTTATTGCGTGGTTTCCCGGCGATAGCCATCGCCCCCGCCCCTTCACCGATGCCGCCACAGCCAGCGCCAGCACCACGTCGCACACGGTTTTGCGGTCGGCCACTGACAGCGCGGTGTACTTGGCCAGCATGTCGCGGTCTTGCATGGTCAGCGCTGTGGTGTCAAAACTGGCCCCTTGCGACTTGACGACGGGCGCCAGCGTGCCAAAGCGCAATTCGTCGGCACTCACATGCAGCCACTCGGATAGCACCCGCAGCTTGTCTTGCATGTCGCCGCCTGCAACCGTCATAGCAGCAGTGATTTTGGGGTCGGATCCCAATTCGGCTCGCTGTCGCTTGAGTGGGTCAGCGGTGTCGCCCCGATTTGTGAGCAGCCCTCAATTGGACTTTGCATTTCGCCGCCCGCAACCGCCACAGGCGCAGTGATTTTGGGGTCGGATCCCGATTCGGCGCGCTGTCGCTTGAGTGGGTCAGCGGTGTCACTCCGAATTGGGCTCAGACCCCTATATCACGTAATAGTTGTCACGGCGCTATTATGTTCATAGTGCTTTGCGCTTTTGCTGTAAGCTATCAGAGACTTTTTACCTCTGAACTTCGGTGCTGCTGAAATGCCACAGGTGACTGTGAGCGGTATCACCCCGAGACGGGCT
>CAIYNH010000461.1 GCA_903927495.1 uncultured beta proteobacterium | reverse complement strand
CGGACACATTGGAGCGCTGTATGAGTTGCTTGCTTGCATTGACAGCGTAAGTATTGAAATCAAATCGGTCGCCGAGACTGTAGAGTTCTGCAATAGCGGCATCAAAGACAACCCCTTGCCCGCCACTTTTGTTGAAATTGCTCGCTGTGGGGGCATGGCCAATTTGACTCGCGTTGGCCGTCGGCAGCGAAGTGATCTGGCCCAGGATACAGCTGGGTGTTGCGCCGCCAATCTGGCTCAAGATAAAAAAATCATTGACAAACAGACCATAACGGTTTTGAACCATAAGGTCTGTGTTTGTGCCGTCATAGGCTGTTGCCAACAAGATTGGCCCCATGCGGGTCGAACTGGTTCCATAGGCAATGGTGATCGCATCAGAATCATTCGCTGACACCGGTTCAGTGATTTCCACCGGGTACAGCGTCTTCGAGATGACGGCGGGTGTGGCATTGTTGTAACCCGTCAATTGGCAACCCAGCAAAGCGGGTGTCGCAATACCAAACCCCGCTTGTTTGAGCTCGCGCTCAATCGTGTAAAGGCTGAGGTTGCCAATCGACTGCGCTTCGCCAGCGGCAGCGGTGGTGGCCTGAAATCGGGAACTGTCGGAAAAAACCTGCGCCACGATCAGAATGCCGACCAGACCCAAGGCCATGCCCACCATGAGTTCGACCAGGGAAAAACCCCGGTGCAGAGCCTTAATAGGATACATAGGTAGAAACGGTATGTTGATGCCGGACGGTGTCGCCCGGGGCCAGCCACGAAACCGTGACCGAGAGGACCCCGTTGGTGCTGGGTGCTGTTTCCATCGTGCTGCTGACCGTTGCTTGCGCGGCCGGGAGCACCGCTCTGACTTCGGCAAGCCAGGGATCGACCTTGGTATTTGTTGAGCCTGCGGTGTATTGGTAATCAGCAAGATGTTTGATGTCGCCCTGCGCTGTTGCAACCAGTTGACTGGCCAGATATACCGCCGCTGCACGGTAGTTGGACTGCGCAGTATTCTTCAGGGCCACCGATTGCATACCGAACAGCCCCAATACCGCAAATGAGAAGATCAGGATCGCCACCATGACCTCGATCATGACTGCGCCGCGCTGAAGATTCGCCTTCATAAGCAGGCCTTCACATTGCCAGCCGGCAGCGATGGCTGGCACAAACTGGATTTTCCGGATGAAGAAATTGCAACGCGATAGGTTTTGCTGCCGCCGGTTGCAGAAAACTCGATGCGGGTCATTTCAACCGTCCCATCCGGATTTTTCACGCTGGCACTGGCGTCGGTGTACTGGCGCCCGAGTGCGGTAAAAGTTGTCATGGTCGAGGCTGATGGTGTTGGGCTCAGCACTACGTTTTTGCTCGCTTCATCTGAACGCCTGATTTGAATAACATCCGGGCAGGCAAAATTGACCGTCGTTGATACTGAAGAACACACCGTCCACTCACCGCTGGACGTAAACCGAAATGAGACGCGGGAATTGCGTCGGATGGCTTCAGACCTGGCCAACTGCAACCCCAGGTTGAAGGATTCCGCCGTCGAGCGCACACGCATATCAGCGAGCATGCCGGTAAAAGCCGGCAAAGCGATTGAGCTCAAGATGCCCAGTATCACGATCGTGACGGCAAGTTCGAGTAGAGTAAATCCGCCAGCGCTTTTCATTTAGCAACTTCCATTGCTTCGCGTGATCCAGCAGGTTGAGCTTGCAGCACCATCAATGCCACTTGAGGTGCGGGCGCCGCTTTGATCAATCGTGTAGGTCCAGCCGGCAATGTTCTTGCCAGTAATCCCGGTGGCCGTAATCGTGATGGTGTCTTGCGGCACCGTTACCGGGGTATAGGCGCAGGTGTAGGCGAACATCGTGGCCGACGCAGGGGTGGCGCAAGGAAAGTCTTTATAGCCTTTTGCCGGGTTGTCGGCGTAATACTGCTCCGCTTGCGTCTTCAGGGCCAGCAGGTTGCTGGGCGCCTCCTGGGCATTGCCTGTCTTGACATAATTCGTGTAGCTGGGAACAGCGATAGTTGCAAGCACCGCAATGATCACCACCGTTATCATCAACTCAACGAGGGTGAAGCCTTGCGCAAGTTTTCTTTTAAGCATTTGAATTCCGTACCGCAATCTCAGGTGAACCCCGCTGCAAAGGGTGATTTCAACGCCAACGCAATGACGTATTCCAACCATAGCCGCAGCTTCAGTTTCATCTTATAGAGGCAGCTTCGTGTTGGGTAGACCGGGCTGACGGGCGGTTGGCGGGGGGCGATGAGTGGCGCAGTGGGCGGCAAGGGCTGTCTCCAATTGGCCACGGCAATCCACACGTGATAAAGGGCAGTCAACATTACGCTGACTGCCCTTTGAGAGGGCCCGGGCCTGCGGGGGCAGGCCGGGTGCGTGAGGATCAGCCGTCGGTTTTGAGGTTGCCGCTTTGGATCATCTTATGAATGATGTCGGCATCGCTAGAGCCACTGGCAATGTTAAGCGCAGTGGCCAGATCTGCTTTGCTTGCAAGGTTATCAAAGACCACCGTTTGCG
>CAIYNH010000460.1 GCA_903927495.1 uncultured beta proteobacterium | reverse complement strand
GGACTAATGAAAGTGCGTGCAAAACTGCCATGCAGTGTCGGCACCTGGCCGGCCATCTGGATGCTTGGCACCGGGGGCGTGTGGCCAGACGATGGTGAAATTGACATCATGGAGCAGCGCGGCGCTGCCGCCAGTGACAAGAACCAAGTCCTGGGAACTGTTCACAACTTTGCCTCCAGAAACGGCTTGCTCGCCCCAGGTGTCAGCAACGGATCACAAACCACGCTGCTGGACGCATGCAAAGATTTTCATGACTACCAACTCACCTGGTCGGCAGACAGCATCCAAATTGGTATTGATGGCAACTACTTCTTTCAGTACCTCAACCCCAAAGACGGTGACTACAGAAAGTGGCCCTTCAGCAAGCCGCAATATATGATCCTGAATCTGGCCATGGGTGGTGATCTTGGTGGTGCCATCCCTGGGAACTTTGTATCGGATCAGATGGTCATTGACTACGTTCGGGTTTACCAAAAACAAACACCTTGAGTGCTATGTTTAATATAGTACCTAACGCTTGATGCAAAAGTGTTACAGGTAGTGATCTATCAAAAGCGCGGCAAACAGCAGGCTCAAATGGATCAATGAAAACTTGAACGTCTTGCGCGCCAACACATCTGAGTAATCCCGCCAGAGCCAATAGGCATACAAACAAAACCCAGCGTTAAGTAACGTGGCTGAAGCCAAATACAGCCACGAACTCATGCCGTAAATGAAGGGCAGCAAACACGCAGAAAACAAGATAAAGGTGTACAGCAGCACCATCAATCTCGTGAACTCATTGCCATGGGTCACTGGCAGCATCGGTAAACCCGATCTTCGGTAGTCTTCCACCCGGTACATGGCCAGCGCCCAGAAATGCGGCGGTGTCCACAGGAAGATGATCAAAAACAAGATAAGTGCCTCCGGGCCAACATTGCCAGCCATGGCCGCCCAACCCAGCACCGGCGGCATGGCCCCGGAAGCGCCTCCAATCACAATATTTTGTGGTGTCAGTGGCTTGAGGATGACCGTGTAAACAACAGCGTAGCCAATGAAGGTGGCAAACGTCAACCACATGGTGAGCGGATTAACGAAAAAATACAACAGCGCTGAACCCAGACCACACAGGGTGGCAGAAAACAGCAAGGTCTGGCGATCACCCAACTCACCCTTGGCTGTGGGGCGCCAGGCGGTACGTTTCATTTTGGCATCAATGCTTTTTTCGATGATGCAATTGAAAGCCGCCGCCGCGCCAGCAACCAGCCAGATTCCCAGGCAGGCAAGTGCAGCCAAACCGACCTCGGGCCATGACGGTACCCCTGGCACGGCCAGCACCATGCCAATCAGGGCGCAAAACACAATCAGCTGAATCACGCGCGGTTTGGTCAAAGCGTAATATTGGGCAAATGCCGAAACAGCACCCGCTTGGGTCGTTGAGCTCACACAAAACCTCCTGGTGTGGGGCGATTCCCAGGGTTTGCGGAAGTTGCAGTAGGGCCTAATAAAACAGGCTTGCGCCCAGTTGTTGTGACGCTGGCAATAATCCAGGTCAGCGTCAACACCAAAGCGGCAGCGCCGCCAGAGTGCAACAGGGCCGCCAGCAACGGCCAGCCCAGCACTACGTTGCTCAAACCGCTCGCCAATTGCAGCCCCAGCAAAGCAGCCAATACGCGACTCTGCATGCGCCAGGCCAGATTCCGGTTAAATCGCCAGGCCAACACTGTC
>CAIYNH010000459.1 GCA_903927495.1 uncultured beta proteobacterium | reverse complement strand
GATCTAGCAATGGACATACCTTTGCGACTGTATTCAGTTCCGCCCTCATGGTTACGCACGGCGGGAAGTATCTTTGGCATGTCGGCGGTAGTGCAGCGAATCATCGATTCGCTGCAGATAGACGGGAGCAGGTTCAGACAAAAGACGAATTGGGCTCCTCCCTTTACTTTGCAGCAAGGATTGCAGTTAACTGCAGACAAGTATCGGAAGCGCATGCAGCTACCTTTACAAGGTTGATTTCTTTTGCCATGACACGACCACTGGATGTAATATCGCTGACCGTTGCGGTGACACTCTGGGTTTTGCCATGCATATTCATATTTTTGCTGGTTAAACTGACATCGAGTGGTCCTGGCTTGCATTGGTCCCATAGAGTTGGTCGAAACAATCTGTCCTTTCAGATGCCTAAGTTCCGCACCATGCGTGTCAACACTCCTGCCGTCGCCACGCACTTATTAGGCAACCCCGATCAGTACCTAACCCCCATCGGCAGTTTCCTCCGCAAAACAAGCCTGGATGAACTTCCCCAACTCTGGAGTATTCTGAAGGGGGATATGAGCTTCGTAGGCCCTCGCCCAGCGCTATTCAACCAGGACGATTTAATAGCCTTGCGTACACAGTATGGTGTTCATAAACTTGTTCCTGGCTTAACCGGCTGGGCGCAGATCAATGGAAGAGACGAATTGCCAATACCTGAAAAGGTCGCCTTGGATGTGGAATATCTGCACCACAGATCCTTCTGGTTTGATATGAAAATATTGGTATTAACCGTGATTAAGGTGATAAAGAGAGATAATGTTACCCACTGAAGATGGGGTGGGGATTCAGCGCTTCAGTTTATTAGTTTGCAATTATGAGAGGTATGCATGAGTAATTTGATTGATATTCAAACCCAAATTCAAAAACTTCAAAAACAGGCTTCAGAAATCAAGTCGCGCGAGTTTGATGCAACTGTGCGTGAAATTTTGGCAAAGATGCAAGCTTTTGATATTTCCATAAAGGACTTGCAGGGGGCAACCGCCAAAATTGGTAAGAAACGCGGGCGTCCTGCCAGCAAGGTCATTGGAAAATCCGCAGCGTCCGGTGCAAAGAGAAAAACCGCTGGCACACCGGTTGCGGCCAAATACCGTGGTCCCAATGGAGAGTCCTGGAGCGGTCGCGGGTTGACTCCGCGTTGGTTGTCCACGCTCATTGCGCAGGGGCAAACCAAAGAGTCGTTTGCTATCTAGGCTTGATGCTACTTTAAGTATTCTCGATGCAGAGCAGGGTATTGGCTTTGCCGCGTGCGGCGAAGCGCTTGGTCGTTGTGGCGCTGGATATGGTGCTTGCGCTGCTGGCAACGTGGCTGGCCTATACGCTTCGGCTCGATACCCCTAACTGGCCGGTGGACGCGCAATGGTGGGTCTACGCAATTGCGCCAGTTCTATTCATTCCGGTATTTATAAAGTTTGGCCTGTATCGAGCAATCTTTCGGTATACCGGGCAGGCCGCGCTGCTGGCAACTGCACAGGCGGTGGCCGTGTATGGCGTGCTTCTGTTTTCCGTTCTGATATGGCAAAAGTGGTTAGGCGTGCCCCGTAGTTTGGGCATCTTGCAACCCCTGGTTTTTTTCCTGTTGGTGGGTGCAAGCCGTGCCATCGCACGGTTTTGGCTGGCCGGGCTTGCCCGCTCGGGTGATGTCTCCACGAAACGATACCTTATTTTTGGTGCCGGTATGGCGGGTGTGCAGACCGCCTCGGCCATGGCTGTTGCGGGTCCGTTTGAACTGGTTGGGTTTGTTGACGATGATCCCCTCAAGGTGGGCCGTAGTATCAATGGGGCACCGGTTCTTGCTTCATCCCGTTTGGCTGAAGTGGTAACCGCTGAGGGGGTTACGGACCTATTGCTTGCCTTGCCCAGCGCATCCCGGGCGCGGCGCAAGGAAATCATCGAAGGACTGCGATCTCTGCCGGTGCATATCCGTACACTGCCGGATTGGTCCGATCTGGCCAGTGGCCGCGTCACTGTGCAGGACTTCAAGGAACTCGACATAGAGGATTTGCTGGGGCGTGACGCTGTGCCTCCCAACCGGGATTTGCTGGCGCGCAACCTCAAGGACAAAGTTGTCATGGTCACGGGTGCTGCCGGTAGCATTGGCAGCGAATTGTGTCGGCAGATTGTGGCCGAGCGACCCGGCCAGTTGCTGCTTCTGGACCACAGTGAGTTCGGCTTGTACAGCATTCATCAGGAGTTGCAGTCGCTTTGTACGGGTGTGGGGAACGTAGAACTTGTTCCCCTGCTGGGGAGTGTGGTGGACGGGGCGCACATGCAGGAAATTTGCAGGCACTATCGTCCCCACACGGTCTACCACGCGGCCGCCTACAAACATGTTCCACTGGTCGAATTCAATCCATCACAGGGCATTCTCAACAACGTTTTTGGCACGCTCACAATGGCGCAAGTGGCGCTGAACGCCCGTGTCTCCAGTTTTGTTTTGATCTCGACAGACAAGGCCGTGCGACCCACCAATGTGATGGGGGCGAGCAAGCGCGTGGCAGAACTGGTGTTACAGGCACTGGCGTCGCAAAGCGCGCTGCCTGGTGGCACGTGTTTCAGCATGGTGCGGTTTGGCAACGTACTCGGTTCGAGTG